>NZ_JBPQTV010000118.1:0-18172 GCF_051386515.1 Streptomyces sp. URMC 123
GCGGTGGGCCGGGCGACGAGCCGGAGTACTTCGGCGACGGCGGCCACGGCGCGGACCCGTACGCCAACTCCCCGGGCATCGACGAGGCCCTGAACTCCCCCGACCCGACCGCCCGCCTCCAGCCCCTCACCGAGGAGGCCCGCAAGCAGGCCGGCGTCGACTTCATCGTCGTGATGACCCGGGAGGGCATCCGCTACACCCACCCCGTCCCCGAGCGGATCGGCCAGCGGTTCGTCGGCACCATCGAGCCCTCCCTGAACGGCCGCGTCCTCGTCGAGAACGTCGAGGGACCCCTCGGCGCCGAGGTCCAGGCCGTGGTCCCGGTGACCGCCGACGACGGCTCGATCATCGCCCTGGTCTCCGCCGGCCTCCAGGTCGAGGACGTCACCGGCGTCGTGGACCGGCAGCTGCCCATCATCCTCGGCGCCGCCGGCGGCGCCCTGCTGCTCGCCACCATCGGCACCGCCCTGGTCAGCCGGCGGCTGCGGCGCCAGACCCACGGCCTCGACCCGGCCGAGATGACCCGGATGTACGAGCACCACGACGCGGTGCTGCACGCCGTCCGCGAGGGCGTGCTGATCGTCTCCGGGGACGGCCGCCTCGTGCTCGCCAACGACGAGGCCCGGCGGCTGCTCGAACTGGCACCCGACGCCGAGGGCCGCCGCGTCACCGAGCTGGGCCTGCACCCCCGCCTCGCCCAGCTGCTGGTCTCCGGCCGGGTGGCCATGGACGAGGTCCACCCGGCCGGGGACCGGCTGCTGGCCGTCAACCACCGGCCCACCGACGCGGCGGGCGGCCCGCCCGGCAGCGTGGCCACCCTGCGCGACACCACCGAGCTGCGGGCCCTCTCCGGCAAGGCCGACGTGGCGCGCGAGCGGCTGCGGCTCGTCTTCGACGCCGGGCTGCGCATCGGCACCTCCCTGGACGTGGTGCGCACCGCCGAGGAGCTCGCCGCGTTCACCGTCCCCCGGTTCGCCGACTTCGTCACCGTCGACCTGGTGGACGCGGTGCTGCGCGGCGAGGAGCCCAAGAGCTCGGACACCCTGATGCGCCGCACGGCGGTCGCCGGCGTCCGGGACGACTCCCCGCTCTATCCGCTCGGCGAGCTGATCGGCTTCGCGCCCTCCACCCCCCAGGCGCACGGCTTCGACACCGGGCGGGCCGTGCTGGACGCCGATCTGGCCGCGCGGTCCGGCTGGCAGGAGCAGGACCCCGAGCGCGCCCGGCGGGTGGTCGAGTACGGCATCCACTCGATGATCACCGTGCCGCTGCGGGCCCGCGGGGTGATCCTGGGGATGGTCAGCTTCTGGCGCTCCCGGAAGCCGGAGCCCTTCGAGGAGGACGACCTCTCCCTCGCCGAGGAGCTGGTCGCGCGCGCCGCCCTGAGCATCGACAACGCCCGGCGCTACACCCGCGAGCACACCATGGCGGTCACCCTCCAGCGCAGTCTGCTGCCGCGCGTCCTGCCGGAGCAGAACGCCCTGGACGTCGCCTACCGCTATCTGCCGGCGCAGGCCGGGGTGGGCGGCGACTGGTTCGACGTCATCCCGCTGCCGGGCGCCCGGGTGGCGCTGGTGGTCGGGGACGTCGTCGGCCACGGGGTGCACGCCGCCGCCACGATGGGCCGGCTGCGCACGGCGGTCAACAACTTCTCCACGCTCGACCTGCCGCCCGACGAGCTGCTGTGGCACCTGGACGAGCTGGTGTCCCGCAGCGGCCAGGACGAGGCGGCCGACGGGGACGGCGCGGGCGGTGCCGACGGGATGCCGGGCGCGGACTCGATGACCGGCGCCACCTGCCTGTACGCCATCTACGACCCGGTCACGCGGGTGTGCACCATGGCGCGGGCCGGGCACCCCATGCCCGCGCTGGTGCACCCGGACGGCACGGTGGAGTTCCCGGACCTGCCCGGTGGGCCGCCGCTCGGCCTCGGCGGGCTGCCGTTCGAGACGGCCGAGCTGACCCTCGCCGAGGGCAGCGAGCTGGTGCTGTTCACCGACGGGCTGATCGAGGACCGGGAGCGGGACATCGACGACGGTCTCGACGCGCTGGCCCGCGCCCTGGCGGCGCGCGGCCGGACGCCGGAGGAGATCTGCGACGCGGTGCTGGCGGATCTGCTGCCGGAGAACCCCCGGGACGACATCGCCCTGCTCGTGGCCCGCACCAGGGTGCTGCCGCCGGAGCGGGTGGCCATCTGGGACGTGCCGGCCGAGCCCGCGGAGGTGGCCCGGATGCGGGCGGCCGTGGTCGGCAAGCTCGGGGAGTGGGGGCTGGAGGAGGAGGCGTTCACCACCGAGCTGATCCTCAGCGAGCTGATCACCAACGCGATCCGCTACGCCACCGGGCCGATCCGGGTGCGGCTGCTGCGCGATCGCTGCCTGATCTGCGAGGTGTGCGACGGCAGCAGCACCTCGCCGCATCTGCGGCACGCGGCCAACACGGACGAGGGCGGGCGCGGGCTGTTCCTGGTGGCCCAGTTCGCCGACCGCTGGGGGACCCGCTACACCACCCAGGGAAAGATCATCTGGACGGAGCAGGCGCTCTCGTAACGGGGCGTACGGGGCTCCGGGGGCGTACGGGGCCGGCGGGGGCCACACGGAGCCGTACGAGCCCGTACGACACCGCCCGCGGCCGTACGACGCCGTGCGGGCCGGGAAACGGAACGGTCCCGGCCGTCAGGCGCGCGGGGCGCCGACGACCGGGACCGAAGAGGACCCCGGGGCCGGGAGGGGCTACTTGACGGTCTGCGGCTCCGTACGGTCCGCGGGCTCGCCGTCCCCGTCCCCGTCGCCGTCCGCCGCCACCGGAGTCTTCACGGACTCCAGCAGCAGCTGGGCGACGTCCACGACCTGGAGGGACTCCTTCGCCTTGCCCTCGCCCTTCTTGCCGTTGACCGAGTCGGAGAGCATGACCAGGCAGAACGGGCAGGCGGTGGAGACGATGTCGGGGTTGAGCGACAGCGCCTCGTCCACGCGCTCGGTGTTGATGCGCTTGCCGATCCGCTCCTCCATCCACATGCGCGCGCCACCCGCGCCGCAGCAGAAGCCGCGCTCCTTGTGGCGGTGCATCTCCTGCTGGCGCAGCCCCGGCACCTTGTCCATGATCTCGCGCGGCGGCGTGTAGACCTTGTTGTGGCGGCCCAGGTAGCAGGGGTCGTGGTAGGTGATCAGGCCCTCCACCGGCGTGACCGGGATCAGCCGGCCCTCGTCGATGAGGTGCTGGAGCAGCTGGGTGTGGTGGATGACCTCGTACTCGCCGCCGAGCTGCGGGTACTCGTTCGCGATCGTGTTGAAGCAGTGCGGGCAGGTCGCGACGATCTTCTTCTTGGACTTGGGCTTCCGCGACTGCGGGTCGTCCTCGTCCTCGCCGAAGGCCATGTTCAGCATGGCCACGTTCTCCTGGCCGAGCTGCTGGAAGAGGAACTCGTTGCCCAGGCGGCGGGCCGAGTCACCGGTGCACTTCTCGTCGCCGCCCATGATCGCGAACTTGACGTCCGCCATGTGCAGCAGCTCCGCGAAGGCCTTGGTGGTCTTCTTGGCGCGGTCCTCCAGGGCGCCGGCGCAGCCGACCCAGTAGAGGTAGTCGACCTCGGACAGGTCCTCGATGTCCTTGCCGACGACCGGGACCTCGAAGTCGACCTCCTTGGTCCACTCCAGGCGCTGCTTCTTCGCCAGCCCCCAGGGGTTGCCCTTCTTCTCCAGGTTCTTGAGCATCGTGCCCGCCTCGGACGGGAACGCGGACTCGATCATCACCTGGTAGCGGCGCATGTCGACGATGTGGTCGACGTGCTCGATGTCGACGGGGCACTGCTCCACGCACGCGCCGCAGGTCGTGCAGGACCACAGCACGTCCGGGTCGATGACGCCGTTCTCCCCCAGCGTCCCGATCAGCGGGCGCTCGGCCTCGGCCAGGGCCGCGGCCGGCACGTCCTTCAGCTGCTCCGCGGTGGCCTTCTCCTCGCCCTCCGCGGTCTTGCCGCCGCCCGCGAGCAGGTACGGGGCCTTGGCGGCCGCGTGGTCGCGCAGCGACATGATCAGCAGCTTGGGGGAGAGCGGCTTGCCGGTGTTCCAGGCGGGGCACTGCGACTGGCAGCGGCCGCACTCGGTGCAGGTGGAGAAGTCGAGGATGCCCTTCCAGGAGAAGTGCTCGACCTGGGAGACGCCGAACTGGTCGTCCTCGCCCGGGTCCTCGAAGTCGATCGGCTTGCCGTCGCTGACCATCGGCAGGAGCGCGCCGAGGGCGGTGGAGCCGTCGGCGTTGCGCTTGAACCAGATGTTGGGGAAGCCCAGGAACCGGTGCCAGGCCACGCCCATGGTGGTGTTGAGGCTGACCGTGATCATCCAGATGAACGAGGCCGAGATCTTGATCATCGCGACCAGGTAGACCAGGTTCTGGAGCGTGCCGACGCTGAGCCCCTTGAAGGCCAGCACCAGCGGGTAGGAGGCGAAGTACGCGGCCTGGTAGTGGTCCACGTGGTGGAGGGCGCCCTCCAGACCGCGCAGCACGTAGATGGCCACCCCGATGGTGAGGATGACGTACTCGACGAAGAACGCCTGCCAGGCCGTGGAGCCGGCGAAGCGGGACTTGCGGCCCGCGCGGGAGGGTAGGTTGAGCAGCCGGATGACGATCAGCGTGATGATGCCGAGGGTCATCAGCGAGCCGATGCCCTCGACCACCAGCTCCCAGGGCAGCCAGGTGCCGATGATCGGCAGCGTCCAGTCGGCCTTGAAGAGCTGTCCCAGGGCGTTGGCCAGGGTCAGCAGCAGGCTGAAGAAGCCGATGGCGACGAACCAGTGGGCGACGCCGACGACGCCCCACTTGTTCATCCGGGTGTGGCCGAAGAACTCCCGGGCCACCGTGACGGTGCGTTGCACGGGGTCGCCGGTGCGGGTGCCGGCCGGCACCGCCTGGCCCAGCCGTACGAAGCGGTAGATCTGTCCGATGGCTCGGGCGAACAGCGCAACGCCGATCGCGACCAGCGCCAGCGAAACGACGATCGCGGCGAGTTGCATGAGGGGCTCCTCGGGCCTGCGAGAGCGGAACGACGAGTAACTACTAGGCAGTAACTTTTCCAGTCTTGCTGACATTACCCAGGATCGCAGGGCCCATGAAGCCGCCCGGCCGGTGATCTGTGTCGCCCAGGCAACCCTTTCCCGGGCGCGGGCGTCCTTCCGGGCAAGCCGCTGACAGAGCCGCCCGCACACAACTTGAGCGGGCATGACTCAGGTCTGTTGACAGGGAAATGTGGATCATGCACGCTTGAGTCTGTTCCACTCAAGTCGTTGGAGGAATCAAAAATGGCACGTGCGGTCGGCATCGACCTGGGCACGACTAACTCCGTCGTCAGTGTTCTCGAGGGCGGTGAGCCCACCGTCATCACCAACGCCGAGGGCGCCAGGACCACGCCGTCCGTCGTCGCCTTCGCCAAGAACGGCGAGGTGCTGGTCGGCGAGGTCGCCAAGCGGCAGGCGGTCACCAACGTCGATCGGACCATTCGGTCGGTCAAGCGCCACATGGGCACCGACTGGAAGATCGGGATCGACGACAAGAACTTCAACCCCCAGCAGATCAGCGCCTTCATCCTGCAGAAGCTGAAGCGGGACGCCGAGGCGTACCTGGGCGAGAAGGTCACCGACGCGGTCATCACCGTCCCGGCGTACTTCAATGACTCCGAGCGGCAGGCCACCAAGGAGGCCGGCGAGATCGCGGGCCTGAACGTCCTGCGTATTGTCAACGAGCCGACGGCCGCCGCTCTCGCCTACGGGCTGGAGAAGGACGACCAGACCATTCTCGTCTTCGACCTCGGTGGCGGCACCTTCGACGTCTCGCTGCTCGAGATCGGCGACGGCGTGGTGGAGGTCAAGGCCACCAACGGTGACAACCACCTCGGTGGTGACGACTGGGACCAGCGCATCGTCGACTACCTGGTGAAGCAGTTCGCCAACGGT
Source organism: Streptomyces sp. URMC 123 (assembly GCF_051386515.1). NCBI lineage: Bacteria > Bacillati > Actinomycetota > Actinomycetes > Kitasatosporales > Streptomycetaceae > Streptomyces > Streptomyces sp. URMC 123. The sequence goes on from NZ_JBPQTV010000118.1 coordinate 5,949, forward strand.
CACGGCGTGGACCTGTCCAAGGACAAGATGGCGCTCCAGCGCCTGCGCGAGGCCGCCGAGAAGGCGAAGATCGAGCTGTCCTCGTCCACCGAGACCTCGATCAACCTGCCCTACATCACGGCCTCCGCCGAGGGCCCGCTGCACCTGGACGAGAAGCTCACCCGCGCCCAGTTCCAGCAGCTCACCGCCGACCTGCTCGAGCGCTGCAAGGTGCCGTTCCACAACGTCATCAAGGACGCCGGCATCCAGCTGTCCGAGATCGACCACGTGGTCCTGGTCGGTGGCTCGACCCGCATGCCCGCCGTCGCCGAGCTCGTCAAGGAGCTGACCGGCGGCCAGGACGCCAACAAGGGCGTCAACCCGGACGAGGTCGTGGCCATCGGTGCCGCGCTCCAGGCCGGTGTCCTCAAGGGCGAGGTCAAGGACGTCCTGCTGCTCGACGTCACCCCGCTGTCCCTCGGCATCGAGACCAAGGGCGGCATCATGACCAAGCTGATCGAGCGCAACACCACGATCCCGACCAAGCGCTCGGAGATCTTCACCACGGCCGAGGACAACCAGCCGTCCGTGCAGATCCAGGTCTACCAGGGCGAGCGCGAGATCGCGGCCTACAACAAGAAGCTCGGCATGTTCGAGCTGACCGGTCTGCCGCCGGCCCCGCGCGGCGTCCCCCAGGTCGAGGTCACCTTCGACATCGACGCCAACGGCATCATGCACGTGGCGGCGAAGGACCTGGGCACCGGCAAGGAGCAGCGGATGACCGTCACCGGTGGCTCCTCGCTGCCGAAGGACGAGGTCGACCGGATGCGCCAGGAGGCCGAGCAGTACGCGGAGGAGGACCACCGCCGCCGCGAGGCCGCCGAGACCCGCAACCAGGCCGAGCAGCTCGTCTACCAGACGGAGAAGTTCCTCAAGGACAACGAGGACAAGGTCCCGGGCGAGGTGAAGACCGAGGTCGAGACCGCGGTGGCCGAGCTCAAGGAGAAGCTCAAGGGCGAGGACACGGCGGAGATCCGCACCGCGACCGAGAAGGTCGCCGCGGTCAGCCAGAAGCTCGGCCAGGCCATGTACGCCGACGCGCAGGCGGCCCAGGCCGCGGGCGGCGCCGGTGACGCGGGCGCGGCCGGCGCGGCCGGTGGCCAGGCCAAGGCCGAGGACGACGTGGTCGACGCCGAGATCGTCGACGACGAGAAGGCCGACAAGCGCCAGGGCGGTGCGGCGTGACGGAGGAGACCCCGGGCTTCGAAGAGCAGCCCGACGTCCCCTCCGACGCCGCTCAGTCCTCCGACGACGCGGCGAAGGCCGCCGAGTCCGCCGGGTCCCCGGACCAGGCGGGCCCGGCGGCCCCGGCCGGGGACGACCTTCAGACGGTCGGGCTGCAGGCGCAGCTGGACCAGGCCCGCATGGCGCTCGGCGAGCGCACCGCGGACCTCCAGCGGCTGCAGGCGGAGTACCAGAACTACCGGCGCCGGGTGGAGCGGGACCGGGTCACGGTCAAGGAGATCGCCGTCGCGAATCTGCTGACCGAGCTGCTTCCGGTGCTCGACGACATCGGCCGGGCCCGTGAGCACGGCGAGCTGGTCGGCGGCTTCAAGTCCGTCGCCGAGTCGCTGGAGACGGTCGTCGCCAAGATGGGCCTCCAGCAGTTCGGCAAGGAGGGCGAGCCCTTCGACCCGCTGGTCCACGAGGCGCTGATGCACAGCTACGCGCCGGACGTCACGGAGACCACGTGCGTGTCGATCCTCCAGCCGGGGTATCGCATCGGCGAGCGAACGATCCGTCCCGCACGGGTCGCGGTCGCCGAGCCGCAGCCGGGTGCCCAGGGCGCCGGGCAGCAGCCCGCGAAGGACGAGCCGGCGCCGGCGTCGGACGAGGAGAGCGGTGGCCCGGACGAGGGCTGACGTGCAAGCGGTGGCAGCGCATCCGGGAGAGGAGGGACGCCGGGGATGAGCCTCAGCAGGGACCTGTTGGAAAAGGACCTCTACAAGGTCCTCGGCGTCCCCAAGGACGCCACCGAAGCGGAGATCAAGAAGGCGTACCGGAAGCTCGCCCGCGAGTTCCACCCGGACGCCAACAAGGGCGACACCGCGGCCGAGGAGCGCTTCAAGGAGATCTCCGAGGCCAATGACGTCCTGGCCGACCCCAAGCGGCGCAAGGAGTACGACGAGGCCCGCGCGCTGTTCGGCAACGGCGGCTTCCGGCCCGGTCCGGGCGGGGCCGGCGGTCCCGGCGGGTTCAACTTCGACCTGGGCGACCTCTTCGGGGGCGCCCAGGGCCCGGGCACCGGCGGCTTCGGCGGCGGGCTCGGCGATGTGTTCGGCGGGCTGTTCAACCGCGGTGGCGCGACCGGCACCCGGGTGCAGCCGCGCCGGGGGCAGGACATCGAGTCCGAGGTGACGCTCAGCTTCACCGAGGCCGTGGACGGGGCGACGGTCCCGCTGCGGATGTCCAGCTCCGCCGCGTGCAAGGCGTGCTCGGGCACCGGCGACAAGAACGGCACCCCCCGGGTGTGCCCGACCTGCGTCGGCACCGGGCAGGTCTCGCGCGGCAGCGGCGGCGGCTTCTCGCTCACCGATCCGTGCGTGGACTGCAAGGGCCGCGGTCTGATCGCGGAGCACCCCTGCGACGTCTGCCGGGGCAGCGGCCGGGCGACCTCCGCGCGCACCATGCAGGTGCGCATCCCGGCGGGGGTCAGCGACGGTCAGCGCATCCGGCTGCGCGGCAAGGGCGCGCCGGGCGAGCGCGGCGGCCCGGCCGGCGACCTGTACGTGGTCGTGCACGTCGGCGAGCACCCGGTCTTCGGGCGCAAGGGCGACAACCTCACGGTCACGGTGCCGGTCACGCTGCCGGAGGCGGCGCTCGGCGCCGAGGTGAAGGTGCCCACCCTCAACGGCCCGCCGGTGACGCTCAAGCTGCCGGCCGGCACGCCCAACGGGCGCACCATGCGCGCCCGCGGCAAGGGGGCGACGCGCAAGGACGGCACCCGCGGGGATCTGTTGGTCACCGTGGAGGTCGTGGTACCGAAGAACCTCGACGACAAGGCGCGCGAGGCGCTGGAGTCGTATCGGGAGGCGACCGCGGGGGAGGACCCGCGGGCGGAGCTGTTCCAGGCCGCGAAGGGAGCTTGAGATGGACGGCCGAGGAGGAGTACGAGGCGGCAGGGGCCGTGCGAGCGCCAACCCCTATCAGCTGACCGACGATTCGCCGGTGTACGTCATCTCGGTCGCCGCTCAGCTCTCGGGCCTGCACCCGCAGACGCTGCGCCAGTACGACCGGCTCGGCCTGGTCTCCCCGGACCGCACGGCCGGCCGCGGCCGGCGGTACTCGGCGCGCGACATCGAACAGCTGCGCCAGGTGCAGCAGCTCAGCCAGGACGAGGGCATCAACCTCGCCGGCATCAAGCGGATCATCGAGCTGGAGAACCAGGTGGCCGCGCTCCAGGAGCGGATCGGCGAGCTCCAGCAGGCGCTGGAGGGCGCGGCGGCCACCATGCGGCAGCGGGAGGCGGCGGTGCACGCCTCGTACCGGCGCGATCTGGTGCCGTATCAGGACGTGCAGCAGACCAGCGCGCTGGTCGTCTGGCGCCCCAAGCGCCCGGAGTGAGCGCGCGCCGGTCGTCGCCGGCCCGAGACGCACCCGCGTGGGCCCCGGAGTCATCGGCTCCGGGGCCCACGCGCGTATCCGGCTCGTTGCTTGCGGCTCGCTGCTCGTTGCTTGCTGCTCACTGCTCGCTGCTCGCGGCTCGCGGAGCCGGCCCGGTCCCCCGGGGGGCGCTCTCAGGCGTTGCCCATCGCCCGGTCGACCGCGATGCGGATCAGGACCCGGTCCGGGTTGGGCTTCGGCGTCCGCTGGTAGCGCTCCGCGTAGCGGCGTACGGCGTCCTCGACGGCCTCGGTGTCCGTGACGATCTCGGCCCGGCCCTCCAGCGTGGCCCAGCGGCCCCGCTCCAGCTGGCAGACGGCGACCCGGGCGCCCCCGGGGCCGGCGGCCAGGATGTTGGCGACCTTGGTGCTGTGCTTGTTGGTGATCACCCGGGCGATGCGCCGCTCGGGCTCGAAGGTGACGCCGACCGGCACCACGTGCGGGGTGCCGTCCGGCCGCGGTGTGGTGAGGGTGCACAGGTGGTATGCACGCCAGAAGTCGAGGTACTCGGGGCTGAGCGCGCTCAGATCGTGGGCCATGTCCAGGGAGCGTAGCCGGGGCCCTCGCCCCACCGCACTTGAGTGGAATAGACTCAACTTAGTCCATGTTGGTCGAGGCAAGGACGAAGGAACGGGGTCGCGCGCCAGCGGCGACCCGTCCGCCCTCGGCCGACAGCGCTGCGACAGGGCCTGAACCGAGAAGGAGTGCACCACGTGGACGCCGAGCTGACCAACAGGAGCCAGGAGGCGATCGGCGCGGCCGGCAGCCGGGCCGTGTCGGGCGGCAACCCGGACATCACCCCCGCCCATCTGCTGCTCGCCCTCCTGGAGGGCCAGGAGAACGAGAACATCCAGGACCTGCTGGCCGCCGTCGAGGCGGACCAGGCCACCCTGCGGTCCGGGGCGGAGCGGCTGCTGGGCTCGCTGCCCAGCGTGCAGGGCTCCACCGTGGCCCCGCCGCAGCCCGACCGCGAGCTGCTCGCGGTGGTCGCCGACGCCTCGCGGCGCGCCAAGGAGCTCGGCGACGACTACCTCTCCACCGAACACCTGCTCATCGGCACCGCCGCCGAGGGCGGCCAGGCCGGCGCCCTGCTCCGGCAGCAGGGCGCCACGCCCGAGAAGCTGCTCGAAGCGTTCGAGACCATCCGCGGAGGACGACGCGTGACCACGCCCGACCCTGAGGGCACCTACAAGGCGCTGGAGAAGTTCGGCACCGACTTCACCGCCGTGGCCCGGCAGGGCAAGCTCGACCCGGTCATCGGCCGGGACCAGGAGATCCGCCGGGTCATCCAGGTGCTCTCCCGCCGCACCAAGAACAACCCCGTGCTCATCGGCGAGCCGGGCGTCGGCAAGACCGCCGTCGTCGAGGGGCTCGCCCAGCGCATCGTCAAGGGCGACGTGCCCGAGTCCCTGAAGAACAAGCGCCTGGTCGCCCTGGACATCGGCGCCATGGTCGCGGGCGCCAAGTACCGCGGCGAGTTCGAGGAGCGGCTCAAGACCGTCCTCGCCGAGATCAAGGCCAGCGAGGGCCGGATCATCACCTTCATCGACGAGCTGCACACGGTGGTGGGCGCCGGCGCCGGCGGGGACTCCGCCATGGACGCCGGCAACATGCTCAAGCCGATGCTGGCCCGCGGCGAGCTGCGCATGGTCGGCGCGACCACCCTCGACGAGTACCGGGAGCGGATCGAGAAGGACCCCGCCCTGGAGCGCCGCTTCCAGCAGGTGCTGGTCGCCGAGCCGTCCGTGCAGGACACCATCGCGATCCTGCGCGGGCTCAAGGGCCGGTACGAGGCCCACCACGGGGTGCAGATCGCCGACTCCGCGCTGGTGGCCGCCGCCACCCTCTCCGACCGCTACATCACCTCCCGCTTCCTCCCCGACAAGGCCATCGACCTCGTCGACGAGGCGGCCTCCCGGCTCCAGATGGAGATCGACTCCTCACCGGTGGAGATCGACGAGCTCCAGCGGGCCGTCGACCGGCTGCTGATGGAGGAGGAGTCCCTGCTCGCCGCCCAGGCGGGGGAGAAGGAGCGCAAGCTCCTCAAGAAGCAGGACCGCGAGAAGGACCTCTCCCCGGATGCCCGCGAGCGCCTCGACCAGCTCCGCAAGGACCGGGCCGAGAAGGAGGAGGCCCTGCGCGGCCTGCGCGCCCGCTGGAACACCGAGAAGGAGATCCACACCCGGGTCGGCGAGCTGAAGAAGCGGCTGGACGAGCTGGAGACGGAGCTGGAGCTCGCCGAGCGCAAGGCCCCCGAGACCGGCGACTGGGTCACCCCCGGGCGGCTGCGCACCGAGGTCATCCCGGCCACCCGCAAGGAGCTGGAGCAGGCCGTCGCCGAGCAGAAGGACCTCCAGGGCATGGTGGGCGAGGAGGTCGGCCCGGACGACATCGCGGACGTCGTCGCCTCCTGGACCGGCATCCCCGCCGGGCGGATGCTGGAGGGCGAGACCCAGAAGCTGCTGCGCATGGAGGACGAGCTCGGCAAGCGGCTGATCGGGCAGGCCGAGGCGGTGCGCGCGGTGTCGGACGCGGTCCGCAGGACGCGCGCCGGGATCGCCGACCCCGACCGGCCCACCGGCTCCTTCCTCTTCCTCGGCCCCACCGGCGTCGGCAAGACCGAGCTGGCCAAGGCGCTCGCCGACTTCCTCTTCGACGACGAGCGGGCCATGGTCCGCATCGACATGAGCGAGTACGGCGAGAAGCACAGCGTGGCGCGGCTGGTCGGCGCCCCGCCCGGCTACGTCGGGTACGAGGAGGGCGGCCAGCTCACCGAGGCCGTACGCCGCCGCCCGTACAGCGTGGTGCTGCTCGACGAGGTGGAGAAGGCCCACCACGAGGTCTTCGACGTGCTGCTCCAGGTGCTGGACGACGGCCGGCTCACCGACGGCCAGGGCCGCACCGTCGACTTCCGCAACACCATCCTCATCCTCACCTCCAACCTGGGGTCCCCCTATCTGGTGGACCCGGCCCTGAGCGAGGAGGAGAAGCGCACCCGGGTGATGGAGACGGTGCGCGCCGCCTTCCGGCCGGAGTTCCTCAACCGCCTGGACGACCTGGTGGTCTTCCACGCGCTCGGCGACGAGCAGCTGCAGCGCATCGCCCAGCTCCAGATCGACCACCTGCAGCGCCGGCTGGCGGCCCGCCGCCTCACCCTGGACGTCACCGACGGCGCCCTGGCCTGGCTGGGCCGGCTGGGCCACGACCCCGCCTCGGGGGAGGCTGCGCCGGAGGTGGCGTACGGGGCCCGGCCGCTGCGCCGACTGGTGCAGACGGCCATCGGCGACCGGCTCGCCCGGGAGATCCTGGCGGGCGAGATCCGCGACGGCGACACCGTCCGGGTGGACCTCGACGGCGGCGGGAACGGCCTCGTCGTCACCCGCGTGGGCTGAAGCCGCGCGCCTCGCGGGCGGGGGCTTGCCAGCCCCCCCCCGCGATGGGGGAGGATGGCGATATCCGTATGAAGGGAAATCCACGGTGACCATCGACCCGTCCGCGATTCCGAATTTCGGGGGCCAGCCCGAACCGCAGCCGACCGGCCCCACCGGGCCCGTCGTCCCCGATCAGGACCTGGTCAAGCAGCTCCTGGACCAGATGGAGCTCAAGTACGTCGTCGATGACGAGGGGGACCTCGCCGCGCCGTGGGAGCAGTTCCGCACGTACTTCATGTTCCGTGGCGAGGACGAGCAGCAGGTCTTCTCGGTGCGCACGTTCTACGACCGGCCGCACGACATCGACAGCAAGCCCCAGCTGCTGGAGGCGATCGACGACTGGAACCGCCGCACCCTGTGGCCGAAGCTCTACACCCACACCAATGACGACGGCACCGTCCGGCTCATCGGTGAGGCGCAGATGCTCATCGGCATGGGCGTCGCCCTGGAGCACTTCGTGTCCTCCACGGTGAGCTGGGTCCGCGCCTCCATCGAGTTCGACAAGTGGCTCGTCGAGCAGCTCGGCCTGGAGGCCGACATCGAGGCCTCGGACGACGACAAGCGGGACGACGACAGCGAGTGACCTGTGGGTGATCCGCGGGTGACCTGCGGGTGATCCGCCGCCGGTGACCCTGCCCGCCCCGGTCGAGGGGCCGGACGGGCGGGGCGGCTCACGGCGGGATCGTGGCGATCGTCAGCAGATACGTCCCGAAGAAGAACGAGAGCCCGGCCAGCGCGCAGGCCGCCACCACGGCGGTGCGCGGCCGGGCTCTCGCCATGGCCACCGCCAGCGGCAGCAGCAGCGGGAAGGCCGGCAGCAGGAAGCGCGGCTTGGAGGTGAAGTAGCGGGCGCCGCCGAGCGCGATCACCACCAGCACGGCGGTGTAGACGAGCACCGGCAGCGGCGGCCGGTCCAGCGCCAGCAGCACGAAGAGCACCACCGCCACCGCCACCACGGCCAGCACCATGTGATGGGCGAAGACCTGCCGGCCGGTGACGGCGTCGCGCACCGATCCCCAGGCGTCCTTGCCGAAGTCGAACTCCGACCCCCAGCGCTTCTGCACCCGGAAGTAGCCGCCGATCGGATCGTTCTTGCGGAAGCCGACCCACAGGATGTAGCCGGCCCAGCCCATGGGCGCCAGCGCCGCCGCCGCCCAGATCCGGCGCTCCCGCCAGATCCCGGTGGACCGGCCCCGCCACAGCGTCCAGGCGGCCGTGGCGACCACCGCCGCCGCCACCGCGATCCCGTTCGGCCGGGACACCCCGGCCAGCAGCGACAGCACGCCCGCCCACACCCACCGGCCGGTGAGCAGGGCGTACAGCGACCAGGCGGCGAACGCCGTCATCAGCGGCTCGGTGTACGCCATCGACTGGATGATCGCGTGCGGCAGCAGCGCCCAGAGCACCACCAGCGCGGTCGCGGTCCTGCGGCCGTGCAGCCGCTCGCCGACCGCGTAGATCCCCCAGGCCGCGATCGCCGCCGAGGTCCACGACACCAGCAGCCCGGCGTTGACGAACCCGATCGGCACGATGGCGTCCACGGCCCGCACCAGCCCCGGGTAGAGCGGGAAGAACGCCAGGTCGCTGTAGGTGCGGATGCCGACGGTGTACTCGACGGCGCCATAGCCCTTGTCGACGATCCGCGAGTACCAGACCGAGTCCCAGGAGTAGCCCAGCAGGGTCCGCGGATGCTTCCCGATGTGCCAGGCCCAGACCGCCATCACCAGCACGCCGCACAGCCGGACGGCCGCGTACGCCGCCAGGGCGGGGGCGGCTCTGCGCAGCGCCCGGCGGACCCGGTCGCGCCCCCGCCGCGCCCGCAGCCGTACGGGCTGGGTCTCCGGCGCTCGTACGGGCACATGGGTGTCGGCGGACACGGGCACCTCCGGGTACGGGCGCGGCGGAGCGGACGCTGGCCGGCCCCGCTCCCAGGCGGCCGGGGCCCCAGCGCTACGACTCTGCCGCGCCCACCCGGGGGTGCGCGAGCTCAGTCGGCCGACAGTAGTCCTATTGCACCCGCACGGACGCACCCGTGCGAGGAGATCCGGTCCGGCGCCGACGGCTGTCGCCCCGGCCCGGATGAGCTGCGACGGCGGGGCTCAGCCGCGAAGGCAGGACAGCCGCGACACCGCCTCGGCGAGAACATTCACCCGTTTGCAGAATGCGAATCGCACAAAGGGTGCTCCGGCCTCGCGATGGTCGTAGAAGACGGCGTTCGGAATGGCGACCACCCCGCAGCGCTCGGGCAGCGCCCGGCAGAAGGCGAAGCCGTCGCTCTCCCCGAGGGGGCGGATGTCGGTGGTGACGAAGTAGGTGCCGGCGGGGCGGAAGACCGTGAAGCCCGCCGCCGCCAGCCCCTCGGTGAGCAGGTCCCGCTTGGCCCGCAGGTCCTCGCGCAGCCCGTGGAAGTAGGCGTCGGGCAGCCGCAGCGCCTCGGCGACGGCGTACTGGAAGGGCCCGGAGGCGACATAGGTCAGGAACTGCTTGGCCGAGCGGACGGCCGACACCAGCTCGGGGGAGCCGGTGACCCAGCCCACCTTCCAGCCGGTGAACGAGAAGGTCTTGCCCGCCGAGGAGATGGTGACGGTGCGCTCGCGCATCCCCGGCAGGCTGGCGAGCGGGATGTGCTCGCCCTCGAAGACCAGGTGCTCGTAGACCTCGTCGGTGACCACCAGCAGATCGCGCTCGCGGGCCAGCTCGGCGACGGCGGTCAGCTCCGCGCGGCCGAGCACCGTACCGGTCGGGTTGTGCGGGGAGTTGAGCAGGATCAGCCGGGTGCGGTCGGTGACGGCCGCGCGCAGCTCGTCGGGGTCGAGGCGGTAGCCGCCGGCGCCGTCGGCGGTCGGGTCGGGGCGCAGGGTGACCGGCACCCGGCGGGCGCCCGCCATCGCGACGCAGGCGGCGTACGAGTCGTAGTACGGCTCCAGCGCGATCACCTCGTCGCCGGGCTCCAGCAGGGCCAGCAGCGAGGCGGCGATGGCCTCCGTGGCGCCGGCGGTGATCAGCACCTCGCTGTCCGGGTCGTACTCCAGCCCGTACCAGCGGCGTTGGTGGTCGGCGACGGCGGTGCGCAGCTCCGGTACGCCCGCGCCCGGCGGGTACTGGTTGCCGCGGCCGTCGCGCAGCGCTCGCACGGCGGCCTCGCGGATCTCCTCGGGCCCGTCGGTGTCGGGGAAGCCCTGGCCCAGGTTGATGGACCCGGTGCGGGTGGCGAGGGCCGACATCTCGGCGAAGATCGTGGTGCCGAAGGCGGCCAGGCTGCGGTTGAGCAGCGGTCGCCCGGGCCGGCCCGGCTGTCCCTTGGCGGTGGTGGCGGTCATGGCGGCATCCTCCGCCCAACCTCTGGACTTGCTCAACTCTGCTTTGGCCGCGCCGGGGTGCGGGGAAACCCCTCGCACACGGGGGATGGCCCCACGGGGGACGGAAGGAGAGTGAGGGCCATGACAGGGCTTCTCGTAGGACTCGGGGTCGTGGTCGCGGTGATCGTCCTGGCGATAGCGGTGGCCACGGCGCGGTCGAGCGGACGGCGCCGGCACGGCCTCGTACGGCGGTTCCTCGTCGTGCGGCGGCTCCGCCTCCTCCTGCGGCGGCTCGTCCTCGTCCTGCGGCAGCAGCTCCTCCTCCTGCGGGGGAGGCGGCGGATGCGGTGGCGGAAGCTGACACGGGGCAGCTTCCGTCACCGCTTCCACCACCGCGGGGGCGACCGCGCTCCGGCCCTCGGGCCGCGGCGCTCCCGGGCCGTCGCGCCGGCGGGCCGCGCGCCCCGGAAATGTTCGCGCCCGAGTTCGGCGGTGCGGGAGTTCGAAATGGACGCCGGAAATCCGATATCGCTCAGCCGTCGGAGAGGCGCGCGCAATTGCGTACGGAGCGCCTCCTCGGATTCGGGTGGATGTCCGACGGCGGTCCTGGCGTCCGAATCCCGATCCGGTGACCGCCCCGGGCGGCTGTCCGATTCACTGCCCTGGCCACGCATCTGACCAGCGGCTGTGCGGACGACCCGGGCTTGATCGCATATGCGCCCGGCGGCCGTGGGTCCGCCGGGCGCTTAAGTCGTTGAACAGATGAACTGTCCGGCCCTCTGGGGGATGGAAAGCTGAAGAACGTGGGTAAAAACGCTGTGGGCGCCGCGCATTTCATGATTCCGTATTCCTCGGACCCCACGTGGGCACGAGCCGGCAGATCTGTTCACCCCTGGTCCTCCTCCGGATGGGACCCGTCCCAGCGGAGCGAGGGGAAGGGCCGGCCCACCATTCCACTGCGTGCTTGCGGAGCCGACCCATGCTCACCACTCTCAAGACTGCCTACACCGATACCCGCGCCGCTGATCTCGCCTGGTGCCTCGGCAAGGAACCGCTGCCCGCGCTGGCGGTCCTCGACCTCCAACTCGGCCCGGCGCACGTGCAGTTGCGGCTGCTGGGCGCCTCCCATCAAGTGCTGATCGAGGAGGACACGAGCAGTTGCTCGGAGACGGTCGCCTGCATGCCCGGGAGCAGCACGCCGCTGCCCCTGGGCGTCGCCGAGCGGATCGGGGACTGGGAGTACGAGTTCGCGGCGCGCGTCGAGACGCTCTCCAGAGGCTCGTTCGCGGGCCGCGCCCAGGAGTTGCTGGCGCTGGTGGCCGAGCATCCGCACGGTCTCGCCGGCACGTTCCCGGGCAGCCCGCACGCGTTCACGGCGATGCTCGCGCAGCGCCACGAGGGGCAGTTGCGCTGGCGCACGTGGCACGCCTATCCGCAGGAGGGGCGGTTGGTGGCGACGCGCACGCATGTGGGGACGCGCAGGCTCAGCGCGGTGACCTGAAACGCCCTCCCCTCGGCGCGGTTGGGCATTTCATGGCATTTCGCCGGACGATCCTCCCCCGGTTTCCCGGCCCCGGCTCGAATCCCGGGCGACAAAAGGCGAATTCATGTCTACCGCATGCGCATTCCACCCTTGTGGGTGACAGGTTCGGAGAAAATGGTGACGTAGCGTTCCGGACATGATCGACCCGTCCGTGCCCGTGGCCTCCGGCGTCCCTCCGTCGCCGGGGCGGCGGAAGACGCCGGGCGCGGCGGTGGGCGCCGGTCCGGGTGCCGGTCGGGACGCGATGGACACGGAGGCGGGGGCGGGGCCGGACGCGGTGGAGACGGAGGCGGCAGCCGGTCCGGGGGC
>NZ_JBPQTV010000119.1:0-17946 GCF_051386515.1 Streptomyces sp. URMC 123
CGTCGCACCCGTCGCGCCCGCCCGCACTCCGATGCCGGGAACGGCCCGTGGGCGCCCCTCTCCGCCGTCTCGCCCCACGTCACGGCGCCCGCGCCGGTCCGCCGTGCCCCGGCGGCGAACCGCGCCGGGGCGCGCGCCGGTTGGCGCCGTGCACGTCGGGTAAGTGCGGCACACCATTCGTACCTGTGAGGTGCTCCATGCCCACCGTCGCCGACATCCTCCTCACGGAGATCTCCCGCACCGGCGCCACACATGTGTTCGGCGTGCCGGGGGGACCCCTGCTGTCCTTCGTCGACGCCCTGTCCATCAGCAAGACCCCCTGTTCCGTCCTGGCCAAGCACGAGGCCGGCGCGGCGTTCATGGCGTTGGGGTACGCCCAGCTCGGCCGGCGGATGGGCGTGGTCTGCGCGACCACCGCGCCGGGCGCCACCAACGCGCTCACCGGCGTCGCCAGCGCCACCTCCGACTCCGTGCCGCTGCTGGCCATCACGGCGCAGGTGCCGACCACGGCGGTGGGGCGCGAGCCCATCCAGGACAGCAGCGGCGGTAACTGGAGCCTGGACCTGGTGTCGATGTACCGCTCGGCGACCAAGCTCTCCGCCGGCCTGCCCGCTCCCCAGGAGACCGGCCGGCTGACCCGGCACGCCATCAGAACGGCGCTGAACGGCCGGCCGGGCGCCGTGCACCTCAATGTGCCGGCGGACTTCATGAGCGCGGAGGTGACGGCGGAGGACCCGGGGCCGCAGCCGATGCGGCTGGCGCCGGCGCCCGACCCGGTGTCGGTGGACCGGCTGCTGGACTGGCTGCGCACCGCCCGCCGGCCGGTGCTGCTGGCCGGCCAGGGGGCGAAGCTGGCGGGCGCGCACGCGGGTCTGCTGCGGCTGGCGGAGGCGCTGTCCGTCCCGGTCGCCACCACGCTGAAGGGCAAGAGCGTCTTCCCGGAGGAGCACTCTTTGGCGCTGGGCGTCTTCGGCTTCGGCGGCATTCCCGCGGCGCGGGCGGCCGTACTGGCCGAGGACGTGGACCTGCTGGTGGTGCTGGGCAGCTCGCTCGGCGAGGTGGCGAGCGACGCCTGGACCCCGGCGCTGGTCCGGGGCCGCAAGGTGTGTCAGATCGACATCGAAGCGACCCAGATCGGCAAGTGCCATCGGGTGGACCTCGGCATCACCGGGGACGCCGCGGATGTCGTCGACACGCTGCTGGAGCGGATGCGGATCGCCGAGCGGCGGGCGGACACGGCGGGCGCGGGGGCCGCGGCGGACATTGACGACGACCCGGATCTGCGGGTCGTCGGGCGGACCTCCGGCCCGGGCCCCGAGGGGAGCCGGCCCGGGGCCGCCCGGCCCGTCGTCCCCCGTCCGCGCCCGGCCGCGTCCCTTCCGCGTCCGGCCGCGCCCCGGCAAGGCTCCGACGCGCTGCCCGGCCCGCTCCCCTCCGCCGAGCCGCCGCTCGCCCCGCTCGGCTCTCCCGGTACGCGGTTCCCCGGCGGCGCGCCCTCGCTGCGCGCCCCCGAGGTCGTCGACCGGCTGAGCGCGCTGCTGCCCGACGACACCGCGCTGTTCGTGGACAACGGCAACGCGCTGAGCTGGGTCGGGGAGTGCTTCACCGCGGGGTCCGGGCGCGATGTGTTCCTGTCCTTCAACGTCGCCAGCATGGGGTACGCGGCGCCGGCGGCCATCGGGGGCAAGCTCGCCGCGCCCGACCGGCCGGTGGTCGCGCTGGTGGGGGACGCGGCCTTCGCGATGACCGGGATGGAGGTGCACACGGCGGTCGAGTACGAGGTGCCGGTGGTGTTCGTCGTGCTCAACAACGGCGGCCACGCCATGGTGCACAACATCCAGATGAATCTTTTCGGCCGCTCGCACGACGCGCTCTTTGGTACGGCGCTCGACCTGGCGGCGGTGGCCCGCGGGCTGGGGGCGCGGTCGGCGACGGTCACGGAGCTGCCGGAGCTGGACCGCGCGGTGGAGAGCGCGCTCGGGGCGTCCGGCCCGTTCCTGATCGACGTCCGGGTGGACGCGGAGGACGTGCCCTGGGCGCTGGGCAACCGCATGGACATCCTGCGGGCGTCCTTCGGCGAGCGGGGCGGCCTGTGAGCCGGTGAGCGGGTGACTCGGTGAGCCCCCGGCGGGCACGGCGGGCGCGGCGGCCCGGCACGCGGACGCCGCGCCCGTACGAATCGGGGGTGCGGCCCGTACGGAAGCCCCGCGCCGCGCCGCCCCGCGCCCCGTACTGAGCGAGGCGCTCAGTACTGCGCCTGAAGGTGTTCCCAGAAGCCGTCGCGCAGGGCCCGGCGCAGATCGCCGTGGCCGCGCAGGGAGTGCTGGAGGATGCCCTCCGCCTCGACCAGCAGCTCCTGGTCGATCGAGCCCGGCAGATAGGGGTGGCCGGGCAGCAGGTCCGCCAGGGAGTCGCGCCCCCGGGCCACGAGCCACAGGGCCGCGATCCGTGCGCCGACGAAGCGGACGTCCTCCCGGCTGGGCGGAGGCGTGAAGCCCACGGCCTCGCCGACCGGCTCGTACCCGACGGGCCGCCGGGTGACGTACGGCTTGCAGAAGTCCAGGTCGAAGGTGCGCTGGCTGTCGACCTCCCACAGCAGCGGGTCCGCCTGGTTGCGTCCCTCACAGGCCTCGATGCCCCACAGGTGGACCCGCGCCCCGTACCCCTGGGCGGCCTCGACCGCCGAGACGAGGTCCTCGTCGCCGCCGATGAGGACCGCGTCGCTGATGGCGCGGTGGCGGGCGAGCGACTCCAGGTCGCCGCGGATGAGGGAGTCGACGCCCTTCTGCTGGTTGTTGGCGTTGAGGTTGCCGAGCCGGACCTTGACGTCCGGCAGTTCGGCGATGCGCTGCTGTTCGGCGGTGTGGATGCGGCGCCGGGCCCCGTCGTACCAGTACACCCGCAGCAGCCGGCTGTCCGGGAAGATCATGCGGGCCCGGTCGATGAAGGCCTCGATCAGCCCCTCGGCGTCGAGCTCGAAGGTGCGGCGGTCCTCGGTCCCGGTCACCAGCCGGCCCGCGGCGGCGTAGACGTAGCCGGCGTCCACGAAGATCGCGTGGGTCGAGGGCGTGGTCGCGACCTCGGCGAGCACCCTCTCGAGCAACTCATTGGTGCGCTCGATGCCGGCGGCGAGGGAGGCGAGGTCGGGAGGGCCTGGGGCCGGTACGTCGTTCATACGAGCCTCATTCTCCGGTTGCCTGCCGGAGCCGCACAAGCCGTCCTCCAGCAACCTCCCGCAACCTGTATTTAACATGTCGAAAATTTTCGTTAGCGTAGGGAATGATTGCATAGGGCATCACGTTGAACCCTGTGAACGCGGGCCACCCCATGGCGGCCCGCGGCAGCACTCCTCTGGAGGACCGACGAAGGGAGAAGCCCATGCGCTTCGAGATCATGCGCCTCGACGACATCGACGGCATCGCCGTGGACAGCACCGTTGTGGACGCCGCCTCCGTCAACCGCATCGTGCAACAGGCCGCCGCGATCGGCCAGCGCATCTACATTCGCCCGGCGGAGCTCCCGGCGGCGCAGTGAGCCGCCCGGAAACCGCCCCGGCGCGGTGATTCCCCGCGCGATCCCCGCGCGTGCAGCGCCCCCCATACGTCCTGCGTACGGGGGGCGCTGTGCGTACGGGGCGGGCGGGCCGGCCGGAGCGTCAGGCCTTCTCGATCACCTGGAGCACGCCGTTGATGATCTGCTGCACGGCGAGGGCCGAGAGCATCATGCCCGCGAGCCGGGTCACCAGCACCACGCCGCCGTCCTTGATCACCCGGATGATCAGCAGCGAGTAGCGCATGGTCAGCCACAGCACGACGTGCATCGCCAGGATGGCGGACCACACCGAGATCTGCCCGGAGATGCCGTCGGCGTGCTGCACCGCGAGGATCACCGAGACGATTGCGCCCGGCCCGGCCAGCAGCGGCATGCCCAGCGGCACCAGCGCCACATTGACGTCCTTGGTCTGCGTGGGCTCCTCCGACTTGCCGGTCAGCAGGTCCAGCGCGATCAGCAGGAGCAGCAGACCGCCGGCGATCATCAGCGCGGGCACGGAGACGTGCAGATAGTCGAGGATCTGCTGGCCGCAGATGCCGAAGACGGCGATGACGCCGAAGGCCACGGCCGTGGCCTGCCAGGCCATCCGGCGCTGGATCTTGGCCGGGCGCCCCGAGGTGAGCGCGAGGAAGATGGGTGTGATGCCCGGCGGGTCCATGATCACGAAGAGCGTGACGAAGAGCGAGCCGAAGACAGCGATGTCGAACACGGTGATGTGGCCTTGCGGTGTGTAGTGCGGTGACAGGGGCAGGGGCGTGGGGGGACGCGCGCGGACGCGGCACAACGCGCACGCGGCGCGCGGTGCGCTGTGCGCGTCGGCCGGTGCCGGGGCGCGCGGGCGGCCGCGCGGCGGAACCGGTGGCCGCGACGGGCGGAACGGGACGGGAGGGAACGGGAGCAACCCCGAGACCCCGAGAACGCCGAGATCGCCGAGATCGCCGAACAAGCGGAGAAGGGACGGCGCCGGGGGCGCGTGGGCCTATCCGCCGGCTCCCGGCACCGGGAAGGCGCCGGTGGCCCGGCGCACGATCTCGCCGTAGATCTCCGGATCGGTGGTGTACTCGCCGAGGCGACAGCTCTTGCGGCTGCCGTGGTAGTCGCTGGAGCCGGTGGTGAGCAGCCCGTGCTCGGCGGCCAGTCCGCGCAGCCGCGCCCGGGTGGCCGGGTCGTGGTCCATGTGGTCGACCTCGACGCCGTCCAGACCGGCGGCGGCCATCTCGGCTATCGCGCTCTCGGGCACGCACACGCCGCGTTTCTCCGCCAGCGGGTGGGCGAACACCGTCACCCCGCCCGCGGCCTTGACCAGGCGAATCGCGTCGAAGGGGTTGAGCTCGTGCTTCTCGACATGGGCGCGGCCGCCATTGGCCAGCCAGTCCTCGGTGAAGGCGTCGGACACGCTGTCCACGACGCCCAGCTCCACCAGCGCGGCCGCGACGTGCGGGCGGCCCACGGCCACGCCGCCGGGCGCCGACTGCCCGGCGCCGGCCGGAACGCCCGCGATCCGCGCTACGTGCTCCCAGGTCACCGGGACGCCCAGCTCGCGCAGCTTGCCGACCATGGCGCGGGCGCGCGGCACGCGGTCGTCGCGCACCAGCTCGCGCGCCGCGGCGAACTCCGGCTCGTCCGGGTCGAAGAGATAGGCCAGCAGGTGCAGGCTCACGCCGTTCAGTCGGCAGGAGAGCTCGGCGCCGGTCACCAGGGTCAGCCCCGCGGGCAGGGCGGCCGCGGCGGCGGCATGGCCGGCGACCGTGTCGTGGTCGGTGAGCGCGACGACGTCGAGCCCGGCCGCGGCGGCGTTGCGCACCAGCTCGGCGGGGGTGTCCGTACCGTCGGAAGCAGTGGAGTGGGTGTGCAGGTCGATGCGCACGGCACAGGCTCCCAGCTGCGAAGACGGTCGGGGGACAGTTCAGGATAACCGGGCCGCCGGCGCCGCCCCGCCGCCGTCCGCGTCATGGACACACCAGCCCGCGGGCCTTACGCCTCACACGGTCACCGGCCCACGGCCGTACGGCGCGCCGTCCGCCGCCGTACGAGCGCGAGCCGGGCCACGACCGTACGGGCGCGCCACCCGCCGCCGTACGAGGACACCGGCCCGCCGCCGTACGGGCGCGCCGCCCCGCCGGCTCGGGAGAGCGGCCGTCAGGAGAGCAGCCGCGGGGAGAGCGCCCCGCAGGGAAGCAGCTCCACCTCGGCGCCGGCGTCGCGCAGATCCGTGAGCACCAGCTCGTCGTACATCAGCAGCCCCGACTGCTCGGGCCAGACGACCGCCCACAGCCACAGGCCCCGCGCCTCGCCCGCGAACACGGCGCGGTCCTCGGGGACGCCGCCGACATGCCAGAGGGGGGTGGGCCGCCCCGCGGCGAGCACCTTCGCGTGCGGGTGCTGGTCCACGCACATCTGCGGCCCGGGGTCGGGCCCGGGGATGCCGGCGTAGCGCGCGCCGAGACCGACGCCCAGCTCCTCCGCCACCAGCAGCAGCTCTCCCGCGCCGCCGAGGGGCGCCGGGCCCGAGCAGGCCACGGCGGTCGCCCGGCCGCCGGTGCGGTCGTCACCGGCGAAGGCGACCCCGGTGAACAGCCAGCCGACGGGCAGGGGCCAGGGCATCCACACGGGCACGCGGGCACGGTTCACAACGACGCCGAGCGCCTCGACGCTCGGCGGTATGACCGGCTGCAAGGGATGCACGGCGCCGTGCACACCGCACTGCCAGGAGTCGGCGAAGAGACCGGGCGCCCGGACCCGGCCACCGCACTTCGGGCAACTGGGTTCGCCCCTCATAGGGCCCCACGGTCCTCCCCGGTCGCGCTCGCGTCAAGGACGATCACCCGTCCGGAGCCTGCCCGGCGCGACCGGCCCGAACACCCCGGGGCGGACCCGGCCACCCGTACGGGCGACCGGCGCGGGACGGCGCGCGCGCCGGGCGGGGGCCGCGGGGCGCTCAGTCGAGGGCCACCCCGGAGCGCAGCGGGTCCCTCAGGTCGGTGCCGCGCGCCAGCCAGCGCTCCTGGAGCGCGCCGGCGCCGTGCACCCGCTTCCACGCCGCCTCGTTCGCGGTCATCGGGAGCAGCGGGAGGAAGCGGACGGGGTCCATCGGGGGGTCGAGCTCCAGGTCCGGCACCAGCCCGCCGGACTCGGCGACCAGGACGGAGGTGAACGGCGCGCCCGGCCAGAGCGGCTCGCCGAGGTCCAGGGAGGCGCCCGGCGCCACGACCAGCCCCTCCACCTGGGGGGAGGCCGCGAGCACGGCGAGGGCGCGCAGCACCTTGTCGGTGTCGGCCCGCCCGGCCCGCACCGACAGCAGCAGTTCGGCGCGCGGCCCGCGCACGGGGTCGGCCAGGGACACCGAGAAGGGCGCGGCGAGGCCGGCGCCCGCCGTGGCGGCGCCGGCGGACGCGCCGCCGGTGGGGTCGGCCATCGGGTGCGCGGACATGCCCAGGGTGGCGTAGCGCACCACGTCGCCGTCGACGAAGCGCAGGACCTCGATGCGGTCCGTGCCCAGGAAGGTCACCGCCGCGCGGGCGTCCGGCTCCCCCAGTGACGTGCGGAGCCGGGCCTCGACCAACTCGAGGATCTCTGACGCATCTGACATGCGGTGAGCATAGAACGCGTAGAGAACGGGCAAAGCAGTCGCGGGGAAGCATCTGTCGGCTGATAGTCTTGGCCGCTGGCCAGGGCGGCGTGCGGAGCACAGCTTTCGAGCCCGGCCGACAGGCATTCTCGCGGCGCGAATTCACGCGCCGCGAACGGTACTTCCCCCACGGGGGACCGGCCGGAGGAGGTGGGGCTGCGGTGGACCCTAGTCGACCGTGCAGTACCAACAGCTCTTCCGTGCGGCGCCCGTTCCCGGCGAACTGAACCGTCAGTACCCCACCGCTCCGCGGTGAAACCGTGACGTTCCGGGATGTTCTTCGCGGCCCGACCGCAACGCGATGGCGGTGGCTCCTTCGGGGTCGCCCGGCCACCGCGGCGCACAGCGGAAGAGCGTCGTCTCGTCTGATCCGTGTCTCAGCGATACGCCGTCCACGCCGTCCCCGTGGCAGCACCGCGCCCGCCGTGCCGTGCGGATGTACCCGCCGTACATCCGTGCCCGCGTGCGCGACGCGCCACGGCCGACGGCCGGCCCGCGAAGGAGCCCGCCATGTCGATGATCCGTGACCTGCGCGCAGTCGTCCGCCCCGCCCTGCGGCGCGGACACCCCACCGGCTTCGGCCACCGCGCCGTCGAACAGGCCCGGACCGCCAGTTCCGTGGTGGACTGCGCCGTCTACCACGAGGGCCGCCGGGTCCGGGACGAGCTCGGCCCGGCCGAGGCCATGCGGCGGGTGCGCGCCGACGGCGGCTTCGTCTGGATCGGGATGCACGAGCCGAACGAGGACGAATTCGCGGACATGGCCGAGGAGTTCGGGCTGCACCCGCTGGCGGTGGAGGACGCGGTCCACGCGCACCAGCGGCCCAAGCTGGAGCGCTACGACGACACGCTGTTCACCGTCTTCAAGACGATCCACTATGTGGAGCACGCCGAGCTCACGGCGACCAGCGAGGTCGTGGAGACCGGCGAGGTGATGTGCTTCACGGGCCGGGACTTCGTGATCACCGTGCGGCACGGCGGCCAGGGCTCGCTGCGGGCCCTGCGGCACCGGCTGGAGGACGACCCGGAGCTGCTGGCGAAGGGGCCGTCGGCGGTGCTGCACGCGATCGCGGACCAGGTGGTCGACGGCTACATCGCGGTGGCGGACGCGGTGCAGGACGACATAGACGAGGTGGAGATCGACGTCTTCAGCTCCGGGCCGGGCGGCGGCAGCTCCCGGGGCGGCGACGCCGGGCGGATCTACCAGCTGAAGCGGGAGGTGCTGGAGTTCAAGCGGGCGGTCTCCCCGCTGCTGCGGCCGATGCAGCTGCTGAGCGAGCGGCCCATGCGGCTGGTCGACCCGGACATCCAGAAGTACTTCCGGGACGTCGCGGACCACCTGGCGCGCGTCAACGAGCAGGTGATCGGCTTCGACGACCTGCTCAACTCCATCCTCCAGGCCAACCTCGCCCAGGCGACCGTCGCCCAGAACGAGGACATGCGGAAGATCACCGCATGGGCGGCGATCATCGCCGTGCCGACCATGATCTGCGGGGTGTACGGCATGAACTTCGACCACATGCCGGAGCTGCACTGGGAGTACGGCTACCCGATGGTGATGACGGTGATCGTCACGATCTGCTACTCGATCCACCGGGGCTTCAAGCGGAACGGCTGGCTCTGATCCGGTCGGCGAGGATCACCAGGACCAGCCCGGCCAGGATCACGGCGAGCGCGGGGTAGGCGACGACGGGCGGCGTCTGGCCCAGCCAGAGGGCGGCTATAAGGGCGGCGCCCGGCGTCTCCAGCAGGATCGCGGTCGAGGTCACCGACGGGCCCAGGCCGTGCACCACCCGGTTCAGCAGGGTGTGCCCCAGCAGCTGCGCGGTGGCGGTCAGCGCGATCAGCTTCAGCCACGTCCCGGTGCCGTAGCCCTCGCCACCGAACAGGCCGCCCATGTTCGCGCCCGCGACCAGGCAGGCCACCAGCAGCAGCGCGGCGGTCGTGGTGTAACAGACGTAGGTGTACGCCGCGGTGCCCACCGAGCGCCGCACCTCGGCGCCGAGCAGCACATAACCCGCGGCCGCCATGCCGGCGGCGAGCGCCAGCGCGTCGCCGGCCAGCGCGCGCGGTGACAGCGACAGGTCCACGCCGCTCAGCAGCAGCACCCCGAGGAAGGCGAGCGCAGTGCCGGCCCAGACGAGGGCGGGCGGGCGGTGGCCGCGCAGCCGCAACAGCAGGGTGGTCCAGATCGGGGTGGTGGTGCACAGCGCGGTCGACGAGGCGACCGAGGTCATGTGGAGGCTGGGCAGCCACAGCCCGAAGTGCAGCGCGAGCATGGCGCCCGCCGCGCCGGACAGCAGCAGCGAGCGGCGGCCCATGCCCAGCAGCTCGGCGCGGGTGCGCCGGCGCAGCAGGACGAACGGGCTGAGGGCGCCGACCGCCATGGCGTTGCGCCAGAAGGCGATGGCGAGCGCCGGGGCGGCGGTCGCGGCGATCAGCGGCGCGGACAGCGAGACCGCGGCGATCGCGACGGCGAGCAGGAGGAAGTCGAGGCGGTTCCCGCCGGCGGGGGCGGTCGCGATGGGCGCGGTGGCGGCGGTCTCGGCCGTGGTCGCGAGGGGCGCGGCGGCCGTGGTCGCGGCCGCCGTGGGGGCGGCCTCGGGGGTGGTCGCGGCGGCGGTCGGCTCGGCGGGAGGCGTGGGCACGGGTCCTCGATACGGGCTCGGCGGGCGGTCGGCGGGCACGCGGACCGCGGGGGTCCGCCGAAGGGGTGACCACGGCCTCGCACGATCAGCGTAAGGGGTGTCGGCGTGCTTTGGAACTGTCACTCGGGGCGGCCGGGCCGGGGAGGCGCGGCCACCGAAACGCACGGCTCCCCTTCCCGGCGTTTCCCCCGCGTTTTCCCCGCGTTTCGCCGCGCGTCTCTCCCCGCGTTCCGCCGCGCTCGCGGGCGGCGTGAGGGGAGCGTGCCGCCGTACCGCACGCGCCCGCCGCATAGGGTGTGCCCATGACGCAGACGCTCCTGGACCGCGCGCTCATCGAGGAAGCGACGAAGAAGTCCGGTCTCATCTGGGTGCGCGGCCCCGAAGGCCCCGCCCGCGCCCTCTGGCACGTCTGGCACGAGGGCGCGGTCTGCCTGCTCGGGGACGGCCCCGTCGAGCAGCCGCTGGCCGACCTCGGCCTGCGCGAGGGCGCCACCGCCACCGTCTCCGTGCGCAGCAAGGACAAGGGGGGCCGGCTGGTCGCCTGGACGGCGCGGGTGAGCGAGCTCGCCCCGGGCGGCGAGGCGTGGACCGAGGCCGTGGGCGAGCTGAAGGCGAAGCGGCTGAACTCCACGGACGCGGAACACGTCACCGAGCGCTGGGCCCGCGAGTGCCGGGTGCTGCGGCTGGAGCCGCTGGGCGAGACCTCGGCGCTGCCGGACGGCTCGCTGGCCGAGCCGCCGCTGCCCACCCCGGCGACCACCCGGCGGCCGATCCCCGCCGCGCTGCCCAAGCTGCTGCGCCGCGGCCGCCGGCGCGGCTGAATCACCGCGCGCCGGAGCCCCCACCCGTACGCGCCCCGCCGGTCACGCGCGCCCCGCCACCCGCGCACAGCCGGCCCGGCACCCGCCACCCGCGTACGCCCCACGACCGCCCCACGACCGCCGCACACGATCGCCCGGGGCGCGCCGGTCACGCCGCCGAGATCTGCCGCCCGTAGTCCACGATCTGGTCCTTGCCCGGCGCCTTGAGCTCGAAGTCCTGGTTCCAGTCCGCGAGTTCGAGCACCCCCGCGCCGCCCGCGCGCTCCAGCCGCAGCGGGTACGGCGCGCCCTCCAGGGAGACGTCGAGGGACCCGCCCTCGCCGTTGCCGCCGGTGATCCGGATCGTCCGGGTGGCGCCGACCGTGCCCCGCTCGCCGGTGGCGAGCTCGCCGGGCAGCCCGAGCAGCCCGTCGAGCAGCAGGTTCTTCTCGGTGAAGCCGCTGAGCTGCTTGTACGCGGGGTCGCCGCTGGGCACCTTGACGTACTTGTCGTCGAGCTTGCTGGCCGCCTGGTTGTCGGGCCTGCCCGGCTCGCCGTTCTTCTCCTGGCGCGCCCAGAAGGCGGCGTCGGCCTTGAGGTAGAGGTCGTTGCCGACGCGCAGCAGTTCGAACGTGCTGTCGTTGGTGGAGAGCTGCCCCGTGCCGCCGCCCTGCTTGAGCCGCATGTCGAGCTTGTACGTCCGCCCCTTGGTGACCACGCTGCCCGACAGCCGTACGGCGCCCGCGCCCACGGCGGCCTCCCGCGCCTTGCCCTGGATCTGGGTGGCGGGGAGCTTGCCGACGCCGTTCGTCCCGGCGTCCGGGTCCTCGCCCGCGCACCCGGCGAGCGCCGCGGTCAGTCCGGCGCACACGGCCCCCACCACGGCGGCGGTTCGCGCGCGGTCGCGGCCCGCCGGACGTCCGGGCGCGGCCCCCCTCGGGAAAGCGGTCACGTCTGCTCATGCCTCCTGGAATGCGGCTGCCGGAACACGGCCGGCTCTCGGCGGAATCGCAGCGTACCCGTGCGCTCCCACCGGTCCGGAAGGGAGCCGTCCGTACCACTCCACGGCGGCGGGGCGGACCCGGGCACGCTAGCCTGAACCCGTTATCGACCGATTTGTACGACTAAAGGGAGGCGCGCGGCATGGTGGCGGGCGCGCCCCGGGTATTCGTCTCCCACCTCTCCGGGGTCACGGTCTTCGACCCCAACGGGGACCCCGTGGGGCGGGTGCGTGACCTCGTTGTCACCCTTCGGGTGGGGGGCCGGCCGCCGCGCGTGCTGGGCATGGTCGTCGAGGTGGTCAGCCGGCACCGGATCTTCCTGCCCGTCACCCGGGTCTCCGGGGTGGAGTCGGGCCAGGTCATCACCACCGGGGTGGTGAATCTGCGCCGCTTCGAACAGCGCCCGACCGAGACCCTCGTCCTGGGGGAGCTGCTGGACCGGCGGGTGCGCCTGGTGGAGAGCGGCGAGGAGGTGACCGTCCTCGATGTGTCGATCACCCAGGTGCCCGCCCGCCGCGACTGGTTCATCGACAAGGTGTTCGTACGCCGGGGCAAGGGCGGCCCGCTGCGGCGGCGAGGCCAGACCCTGACCGTGGAGTGGTCGGCGGTCACCGGCTTCTCGGTGGAGGAGCAGGGGCAGGGGGCGGCCAATCTGCTGGCCACCTTCGAACAGCTGCGCCCCGCCGATCTGGCGAACGTGCTGCACCACCTCTCCCCCAAGCGCCGGCTGGAGGTCGCCGCCGCGCTCGACGACGCCCGGCTCGCCGATGTGCTGGAGGAGCTGCCCGAGGACGACCAGGTGGAGATCCTCGGCAAGCTGCAGGAGGAGCGCGCCGCGGACGTCCTGGAGGCCATGGACCCCGACGACGCGGCCGATCTGCTCTCGGAGCTGCCCGAGGACGACCAGGAGCGGCTGCTGGGGCTGATGCAGCCGCAGGACGCCGCGTCGGTGCGGCGGCTGCTGTCGTACGAGGAGAGCACGGCCGGCGGCATGATGACGACCGAGCCGATCGTGCTGCGGCCGGACGCCACCGTGGCCGACGCGCTGGCCCGGGTCCGCGACCCCGACCTCTCCCCCGCGCTCGCCGCCCAGGTGTACGTGTGCCGGCCGCCGGACCAGACGCCCACCGGCCAGTACCTGGGCGTGGTGCACTTCCAGCGGCTGCTGCGCGACCCGCCCTTCACCCTGGTGGGCTCGATCGTCGACAGCGATCTGCGGCCGCTGCCGCCGGCCACCCCGCTGCCCGCCCTGACCGGCTATCTCGCCGCGTACAACATGGTGGCCGCGCCCATCGTGGACGAGGCGGGCCGGCTGCTGGGGGCGGTGACCGTGGACGACGTGCTCGACCACCTGCTGCCGGACGACTGGCGCGACTCGGCGGAGCACGAGGTCGTCCCGGCGTACGACCCGGGGGCCGCCCGAGGCCGTTGGGAGGGGCCCAATGGCCGGTGAGCGCCGGGAGCGCGTCCGGGCGGCCCGGGAGCAGCTGCGGGCCGCGCGGGAGCGCCGGGACCGGGAGCGGGCCGAGCGCGGGCACGGGGAGCGGGAGCGCGTGGAGCGCGAGCGGGCCGAACGGGAGCGGGCGGAGCGCGAGCGGGCCGAGCACCGCCGGATCGCGCGGCTGGACCAGCCGCGGTCCGCCCGGCGCGGCCTGCTGACCGGCTACGACCCGGACGCGTTCGGCCGCCTCTCCGAGCGCATCGCCCGCTTCCTGGGCACCGGGCGCTTCATCGTCTGGATGTCGGGCGTCATCGTGCTGTGGGTGCTGTGGAACATCACCGCGCCCGAGCGGCTGCGCTTCGACGAGTACCCGTTCATCTTCCTCACCCTGGCGCTGTCGCTGCAGGCCTCCTACGCCGCGCCGCTGATCCTGCTGGCGCAGAACCGGCAGGCCGACCGGGACCGGGTGAACCTGGAGCAGGACCGGGCCCGCCACGAGCTGAACATCGCCGCCACGGAGTATCTGACCCGGGAGGTGGCGGCGCTGCGGCTGGGCCAGGGCGAGGTGGCCACCCGCGACTGGCTGCGCTCGGAGCTGCAGGTACTGGCCAAGGATCTGGTCCACGAGCTGGGGGACGGCGAGGAACCGCGGGTATTCCCGGCCGAGGGCGCCCGGCGGCGTGAGGAACGCGACCGCTGACGGCCCTTTCGGAGGGGCCGGTGGGGCGCCGTACCATCGGGGCATGGCTAGCGACACGACCGACACCCGAGACGCAGTGCCCGCCGAAGAGGCGGTCCACGCCGCGCTCGCGACGGTGAACGATCCGGAGATCCACCGTCCCATCACCGAACTGGGCATGGTCAAATCGGTGGAGATCGCGGCGGACGGCGCGGTCGCGGTCGCGGTCTACCTGACGGTCTCCGGCTGCCCGCTGCGGGACACCATCACCCGCGAGGTGACCGAGGCGGTCTCCCGGGTGGCCGGAGTGACCCGGGTGACGGTCGAGCTCGATGTGATGAGCGACGAGCAGCGGCGCGAGCTGGCGGCGGCGCTCCGCGGCGGCCAGGCCGAGCGCGAGGTGCCCTTCGCCAAGCCGGGGTCGCTGACCCGGGTGTACGCGGTCGCCTCCGGCAAGGGCGGCGTCGGCAAGTCGTCGGTCACCGTCAACCTCGCCGCGGCCATGGCGGCGGACGGGCTGAAGGTCGGCGTCGTGGACGCCGACATCTACGGCCACTCCGTGCCCCGCATGCTGGGCGCCGACGGGCGGCCCACCCAGGTCGAGAACATGATCATGCCGCCGTCGGCGAACGGCGTGAAGGTCATCTCCATCGGCATGTTCACCCCGGGCAACGCGCCCGTGGTCTGGCGCGGCCCGATGCTGCACCGCGCGCTCCAGCAGTTCCTCGCGGACGTCTACTGGGGCGACCTCGACGTGCTGCTCCTGGACCTGCCGCCGGGCACCGGCGACATCGCGATCTCCGTGGCCCAGTTGGTGCCGAACGCCGAGATCCTCGTGGTGACGACCCCTCAGCAGGCCGCGGCCGAGGTGGCCGAGCGCGCCGGCTCCATCGCCGTGCAGACCCACCAGAAGATCGTCGGCGTGGTGGAGAACATGGCCGGGCTGCCCTGCCCGCACTGCGACGAGATGGTGGACGTCTTCGGCACGGGCGGCGGCGCGCGGGTCGCCGAGGGGCTGACGCGGACGACCGGCGCCACGGTGCCGGTGCTGGGGTCGATCCCGATCGACGTGCGGCTGCGCGAGGGCGGCGACGAGGGGAAGCCGGTGGTGCTCACCGACCCCGACTCCCCGGCCGGCAGCGCGCTGCGGGCCATCGCGGGCAAGCTGGGCGGCCGCCAGCGCGGGCTGGCCGGCATGTCGCTGGGCATCACCCCGCGCAATAAGTTCTGAGCCTCGCCGTTCCGAGCCCCGCCGGATGACCGGTTCACCGCCGCCGTGACGGTTCACCGCCGCCGCGCGTCCGAGGCGCGGCGGCGGCTCACTTGGCGTCGTAGACGGTGATGTCCTTGACCACCGAGAAGCCGAGCCCGTACGCGCTCATGCCGCGCCCGTAGGCGCCCAGGTGCACGCCCTGCTGGGCCGAGCCCGCCAGCACCCAGCCGTACTCCGACTCGCGGTAGTGGAACGGCGTGGGCACGCCGTCCACCGGCAGCGACAGCATGGACCAGTCGTGGCCGTCCAGGTCGTCCGCCAGTTCCCAGGCGATGGCGGTCTGCTGCTCCAGCCAGTCGTCCCGCAGCGCCCGCTCCATCTGCGAGGGCCAGGTGCACGACAGCAGTCCGGACCCGGCCAGCCAGGCGGCGGAGGAGACCGAGGTGGCCTCCAGCGTGCCCGTGCCGTCGGCGCTGCGGCGCACCGGCCGGCGGGCCACCGTCACCACGACCGCGAACCGCTGTCCGCCCTGGTCGGTCTCGCCCCGGAACGTCGGCTCCTCGCCGTGGCCGGTGGAACCGTGTTCCACCGTGCCGTCGGCCGCCGAGCCCACCTGCATCAGCCAGCGCGGACCGGTGTACGCCTCGTCCAGCCCGTACCAGGGGAAGGCGGCGAGCAGATAGCCGTCGACCGTCCGTCTCGCGCCCGGCACCCCCTGAGCTGTGACTCCGGCGCCCTCGTCGGCTGCGCCGGGAACCCCGGACGCCCCCTGCGCCCCTACCCGACTCGTCGTCTCCATCTGCGCGGCGCCTCCTCGATTACCCCGTTGCCCGGGGGGCGATCCGCCCCCGTCGGGCGACCTCGCCCCGGACAAAGGGAGGATAGCCACACCCACGCGGCGGGCCGGACATACGGTGGATCAGGTGGCGTCGGAGTCGAACGGCGGACGCTCGTTCGGGGCCGGCCGATCCCGCTTGCGCAGCAGGTCGGGGGTGTCCGGGGAGCCACCCGGGACGGGGCCGGCGGCGGTGTCGCCGTCACGGCCGTGCACGGCGTCCGCGACCTCGGCCATCTCCTTGCGGAGGTCGAAGCCGTTGCGGATCTCCTTGAGCCCCAGGTCGTCGTTGTCCAGCAGTCGCTTGCGGACGAACGTCTTGGGGTTGAGGTCCTCGAATTCGAAGTCCTTGAAATCCGGGCCCAGCTCGGAGCGGATGTCGGCCTTGGCGTTCTCCGAGAAGTCGCGCACCTTGCGGATGAACCGCGAGACGTCCTGGATCATCTTCGGCAGCTTGTCCGGGCCGAAAACGAGCACCGCAAGGACCACGAGCGCGACCAGCTCGAGTGCGCCTATGTCATTGAACACCGTGCAGCTCCTTGAGATGTCCTTGCCGGACCACCCACACGGTACCCGGCGGCATGGGGTGCGCGGTACCGGCCCGGGGCCGCGCCCGGTGCTCTCGCGGCCGTCGCCGGGAGCCGCGCCCGGCGCCCGCCGGGCGCGCTCTCCCGCCCGGCGCCGCCACGGGGCGCACCGTCGATCACTTGTCACCGCTCTCGGAACCGAGGACCAGCGGGAGCGTGTGCTCCTTGCCGTCGCGCTCCAGGGTCAGTTGGAGCCGGTCCCCGGGGCGGTGGCTGCGGACCTTGACGATCAGCTCCTCGCCGCTGTGCACCCGGGCGCCGTCGACCTTGGTGATCACATCGCCGGAGCGGATGCCGGCCTTGTCGCCCGGCCCGCCGGGGACGACCGGCGCGGTGTCGCCGGTCTTGTCGCTCACCCGCGCGCCGTCGCCCGTGAACCGCATGTCCAGGGTGACGCCGATGACGGGGTGGGTGGCGCGGCCGGTGTTGATCAGCTCCTCGGCGACCCGCTTGCCCTGGTTGATCGGGATCGCGAAGCCCAGGCCGATGCTGCCGCCCTGGCCGCCGCCGAGGTCCGAGCCGCCGCCCGCGGCCCGGATCGCGCTGTTGATGCCGATGACGCGGCCCTTGGCGTCCATCAGGGGGCCGCCGGAGTTGCCGGGGTTGATGGGGGCGTCGGTCTGCAGCGCGTCCACATAGCTGACGTCGCTGCCGTCGCCCTTGTCGCCGCCGGCGGTGATCGGCCGCTCCTTGGCGCTGATGATCCCGGAGGTCACGGTGTTGGCCAGGTCGTACGGGGCGCCGATGGCCACGACGGGGTCCCCGACCCGTACGGAGTCGGAGTTGCCGAGCGGCAGCGGCTTCAGCCCGGCCACGCCGGTGACCTTGACCACGGCCAGGTCGTAGCCGCTGTCGCGGCCGACGACCTTGGCGCTCGCCACCTCGCCGCCGCTGAAGGTCACCGATATCTCGGCCGACCCGCCGCCGCCCGAGCCGCCCGGCCGCACCACGTGGTTGTTGGTGAGGATGTGGCCCTCGCGGTCCAGCACGAAGCCGGTGCCGGTGCCCTGCTCGCCGGCGCCGCGCACGTGCAGCGTGACGACGCCGGGGAGCGCGGTCGCGGCGATGCCGGCGACGCTGTCCGGCGCGCGGTCGCCCGGCCCGGCCGGGGCCTGCGGCAGTTCGACGTCGGTGATGCCGCCGTTGCGCTCGATGTACGCGCCGATGCCGCCGCCGATGCCGCCCGCGACCAGCGCGAGGACCAGGGCGCCGGCCAGCAGGGCGCCCCGGCCGACCCCGCCCCGCCTCGGACGACTCCACCACTTGGGCCTCGGCCCGGCGGCCTTCCCCTCGTCCATGCTCTCCCCAGAGTTCGCCCGTCCGCGGAGCGGGCAACGCCACCTCGACGGCCCGCGCCCGGGGTGCTGCCACCCGGTTCGACCGCCTGAGAGCGATTCAACCAGGTAACACCGACACCGCGCAGGGTGGAGTCGGCCGATCCGCCGTACCGCGTCCGCGCGGAGCGGCACAGCGGCCCAGCGGCCCAGCGGCGCATCGGCTCAGCGGGTCTTGAGCAGCGTGGGGCGGGGGGCCGGGTCGGGCGGCGCCAGCAGATGCGTGGGG
>NZ_JBPQTV010000120.1:0-17784 GCF_051386515.1 Streptomyces sp. URMC 123
TGAAGGCCATGATGAAGCCGAAGACGGTGTTGGTGAACAGGCCGGCGGCGCCCACCCGCCTCGCCGAAGCGCAGGAGCGTACTGGGGCGGGCGTTGTGCCCGCCAGCCAATATTCACTCGATCGGGTGGGCGGTCGGGGGCGTTCGGCCCGGCCGGGGAGGGTGCGGGGCGCGCGCCAGCCACCCGCCGCGCGGCAGAAGATGCAACAGTTTCTTACCGGGCGTACGACGCGAATCACCCACGCCCGGCACCCGCACGACCCACCCCACCACAACCCTCGGTGGTGGTCGAGGAGTCCAACACTGATATGAGCGACGACCGGCAGCAGCACAGCGACCGCGGCACCGCCGGGACCACCTGGGCCGACCACGCCGGCGGCACGCGGGGAGCACCGGTCGGCGCCGGCCCGGCCTGGGCCCCCCGGGCGGGCGTCCGGCGCCCCCGCCCCCGGCGCACCGGCCTGCGCCGGCTGATCCCGACCTGGCGCATGGCGCTGGGCGCGCTGCTGCTGTTCCTGCTGCTGCTCTGCGGCGGGCTGGTCGCCGGCTATCTGCTGGTGGAGATCCCGCCGGCCAACGCCACCGCCGTCAAGCAGAGCAATGTCTACCTCTACTCCGACGGCTCCCAGATCGCCCGCGACGGCGAGATCAACCGGGAGAACGTCACGCTCAGCAAGGTGCCCAAGACGGTGCAGCAGGCGGTGCTCGCCGCCGAGGACCGGGACTTCTACTCGGAGTCGGCGGTCGACCCGCAGGCCATGGTGCGGGCCGCCTGGAACACCGTCACCGGCAAGGGCAAGCAGTCCGGCTCCACCATCACCCAGCAGTACGTCAAGAACTACTACCTCGCCCAGGAACAGACCATCACCCGCAAGGTGAAGGAGTTCTTCATCGCCATCAAGCTCGACCGCGAGGAGAGCAAGGACGACATCTTCACCGGCTACCTCAACACCAGCTACTTCGGCCGCAACGCCTACGGCATCCAGGCCGCCGCCCAGGCCTACTACGGCAAGAACTGCGACGCGCTGACCACCGCCGAGGGCGCCTATCTGGCGGCCCTGCTCAACGCCCCCAGCGCGTACGACGTCGTGGCGCACCCCGAGAACCGGGACCGGGCCGTCGCCCGCTGGACCTACGTGCTCGACGGCATGGTCAAGGAGAAGTGGCTCACCCCCGAGCAGCGCGCCGCCCAGCGCTTCCCCGCGCCCGGCCCCAGCAAGGCGCCCGCCGGCATGGCCGGCCAGCGCGGCTATCTGGTCGAGGCGGTGAAGGAGTACCTGATGGAGCGCGACATCCTCGACGAGGACACCCTCGGGGCCGGCGGCTACCGCATCACCACCACCCTCGACCGCCGCAAGCAGGACGCCTTCGTCGCGGCCGTCGACGACCAGCTGATGTCCAAGCTCGGCGAGGACCGCCCGGTCGACCGCTACGTCCGCGCCGGCGGGGCGGCCATCGACCCGTCCAACGGCAAGGTCGTCGCGATGTACGGGGGCATCGACTACACCAAGCAGTACGTCAACAACGCCACCCGGCGCGACTACCAAGTCGGCTCCACCTTCAAGCCGTTCGTGTTCACCTCCGCCGTGGAGAACGACTCCACCACGCAGGACGGCGCGCCCATCACCCCGGACACGATCTACGACGGAACCAACGAGCGGCCCGTGGAGGGTCCCGACGGACCCACCGACTACGCCCCCGAGAACGAGGACCAGCGCTCGTACGGGCCCATCACCGTCTCCACCGCCACCGACCTGTCCGTCAACGCCGTCTACGCCCAGATGGGGCAGGACGTCGGCCCCGAGAAGGTGAAGCGGACCGCCGTGCGGCTCGGCATCCCCGAGGACGCCCCCGGGCTGCGGGAGGCCCAGCAGTCCGTGGCCCTCGGCGTGGTCAACGCCAGCGTCCTGGACATGGCCCAGGCGTACGCCACCCTCGCCAACCACGGCCGGCACGGCGCGCACACCCTCGTCGAGAAGGTCACCAAGGGCGGCGACGAGGTGCCGCTGCCGCCCACCGAGGAGCGGGAGGCGGTGCCCAGGGAGGCCGCCGACACCACCACGGCCGTCCTGCGCGGCGTGGTCGACCACGGCACCGGCTCCGCGGCGCAATCCGCGGGCCGGCCGGCGGCGGGCAAGACCGGCACCGCGGAGGAGGACAAGGCCGCGTGGTTCGCGGGCTACACACCCGACCTCGCCACCGTGGTCGCGGTGATGGGCCAGGACCCCGACACCGGCGAGCAGAAGCCGCTGTACGGCGCGACCGGCCTGGACCGCATCAACGGCGGCGGCTACCCGGCCCGCATCTGGGGGCAGTTCACGGCGGAGGCGCTGCGAGGCAGCCCGCCGAAGGACTTCGACCTGCGGATGCAGGCCGCCGCGGAGGTCCGGCCGCCGGAGCCGACCGCCGCCCCGGAGGAGCCGACGGCCCCGGCCCCGACTGACGGCGGGATGCGGGAGGGGGTCGCTCGGGGGGGCGCCGCCGGAACGTCAGTGGCCGGAGGTGGCCTTGAGGCCGACCACCGCCACCAGCAGCAGACAGACGAAGAAGATCCGCGCGGCGGTCGCCGGCTCGCCCAGCACGGCCATGCCGACCACGGCCGCGCCGATGCCGACCCACACCCCGTACGCCGTGCCGATCGGCAGGGATTTGGCCGCCTGCGAGAGCAGGGCCATGCTCAGCACGATCCCCGCCGCGGTGAACACGCTCGGCCACAACCGGGTGAACCCCTCCGTGTACTTCATGCCGATCGACCAGCCGACCTCCAGCAGACCGGCGACGACGAGCAGGACCCAGGGCATGGCCACACCTTCCGAGCGGGACGACAACGGCAACGGTGCGTCGTCTTGTCCTGACCCGGTACGGCGCGTCTCGTCGGGTGTGTCCGACCGTACCCCGGAACGGCGCGGAGGGTGGTGACCGCGGTCACCACCCTCGCATTGCTCCGCCGGTGCCCCGAAGCGGCCTCAGAGCTATCAGAGGTAGAGGCCGGTCGAGTCCTCGGAGCCCTCCAGCCGCTCGGCCGCCACGGCGTGCAGATCCCGCTCCCGCATCAGCACGTACGCCACGCCCCGCACCTCGACCTCGGCCCGGTCCTCGGGGTCGTACAGCACCCGGTCCCCCGGCTCGACCGTCCGCACGTTCTGCCCGACCGCGACGACCTCGGCCCAGGCCAGGCGGCGGCCGACCGCCGCGGTCGCCGGAATGACGATGCCGCCGCTGGAGCGGCGCTCGCCCTCCGGGATGTCGGTGCGGACCAGGACGCGGTCGTGCAGCATCCGGATGGGCAGCTTGTCGTGGGTCGCGTTCTTGCTCACGGGACGACCGTACCTGCCCCCGGCCCGCCAGGAGGCCACGGGGCGGCATCCCGGCGCCCGCCGGGAACCCGTATCGGCCGCGCCGCGGCGGCGCGCACGCCGCGCGCCGGCCGCATGAAGCGGGGGTGCCGCCGCGGCTCAGTCGCGGCGGCGCCGGGAGGTGGCGTAGAGGCCGACCACCGCGACGGCGATCAGCGCGATCGGCACGATCCGCTCCAGGCGCGGCGACCCGTCCTCGTGGACCAGCTTGGCCCGTACGTCGGAGACCGCGCGGTTCGCCGCCACATACGCCCGGCCGGCGGTGCGGTCCACGGCCGAGGCGGCCTTGGCCTTCGCATCACCCATGATCGTCTTCGGGTGCACACGAACGCCGATCTCGTCCAGCGTCCGGGCGAGCTCCTCGCGCCTGCGGACGATGTCCGCCTCGATCTGCGCCGGGGTCCTGGCTTCCGACACCGCGCTGCCTCCGTGGTTGGTCATGCTCCCTGATGGTCCGTGCTGCACAGTCTGTCAGCTCCCTCGGTACCGCGCCCCACGGCACCCCCGTATCGGCGCTCATCGGGGCGCCCGGGGTGAGGCCGCGAGCCCCCATCCGGCGGGGGCTAGGCTCGAGGCCTCGACGTCCCGACGACGTCCGGCGCGGAGCCGAGCCGCCGCCGGGGGACCGACCGAACGAGGAGAGCGCACCATGAGCGAGCGACTGAAGCCCGGCGACACCGCCCCCGCCTTCACCCTGCCCGACGCCGACGGCACCGAGGTATCGCTCGCCGACCACGCCGGCCGGAAGGTCATCGTCTACTTCTACCCCGCCGCCCTCACCCCCGGCTGCACCAAGCAGGCCTGCGACTTCACCGACAACCTGGCGGTGCTCGCCGGCGCCGGCTACGACGTCATCGGCATCTCCCCCGACAAGCCGGAGAAGCTCGCGAAGTTCCGCGAGAAGGAGGACCTGAAGGTCACCCTCCTCGGCGACCCGGAGAAGAAGGTCCTGGAGGCGTACGGCGCGTTCGGCGAGAAGAAGCTCTACGGCAAGGTCGTCACCGGGGTCATCCGCTCCACGGTGGTGGTCGACGAGGAGGGGAAGGTCGAGCGCGCCCTCTACAACGTCAAGGCGACCGGGCACGTGGCGAAGCTGATCCGCGACCTGGAGATCTGAGCCGGCCGGTCCACGGCCGCGCGGTGGCACGCGACCGTACGGCGACGGCGACCGTACGGCGGCCGGGGTCGGCCCACGGCCGTACGGCGGCACGGCGGCCCCGCGCACCCCGTGACCCATGTCTCACTTCGGTGAGGCATGGGTTTAACTTTTCCCCCCGCGCACAGGCGCCCCCACCGGCACATCTGTACGACCGCACGTGGGAGGAGCCGTCCATGGCCGCCAGCGCCGGGCCAGCACCCGATACGGAGGCCAGAAAACGGCATCCGAACCTCTTCCGGACCATCAAACGCAGACGCAACCCCCCGCTGCGCCGCTGCGACATCACCGTCACCGACGAGCGCGTCGTCAAGCGCTGCGTGAAGGCCGCGGCCCTCGGCAACGCCATGGAGTGGTTCGACTTCGGCGTCTACAGCTATCTCGCCGTCACCATCGGCAAGGTCTTCTTCCCGGGCGGCAGCGGCACCGTCCAGATGCTCTCCTCCCTCGCCACGTTCGCCGTGGCCTTCCTCGTCCGCCCGCTCGGCGGCATGTTCTTCGGCCCCCTCGGCGACCGCGTCGGCCGCAAGAAGGTGCTGGCCCTCACGATGATGCTGATGGCCGCGGCCACCTTCGCCATCGGACTCATCCCCAGCTACGCGGCCATCGGGCTGTGGGCGCCCGTTCTGCTGATCGCCCTCCGCCTGGTCCAGGGCTTCTCCACCGGCGGCGAGTACGGCGGCGCCTCCACGTACATCGCCGAGTACGCGCCCGACAAGAAGCGCGGCTACTTCGGCAGCTTCCTGGAGTTCGGCACCCTCGCCGGCTACGTGGGCGCGGCCGGGCTCGTCGCCGTGCTCACCGCCTGGCTCGGCGTCCCCACCATGGAGGACTGGGGCTGGCGGGTCCCCTTCCTGGTGGCCGGGCCGCTCGGCCTGGTCGGCCTCTATCTGCGGCTGCGGCTGGACGACACCCCCGCGTTCCGCAAGCTGGAGTCCGACCAGCCCGCCCAGGTGACGTACGGGCGCCCCGACCAGGCGCGGCTCTCCGAGAACGCCCCGCGCCAGCCACTGCGGCGGATCTTCACCGAGCAGTGGCGCATGCTGGTGCTGTGCGTGGCCCTGGTCGGCGCGTACAACGTCACCAACTACATGCTGCTGTCGTACATGCCGACCTACCTGACGGACGAACTGCACTACGACGAGACGCACGGGCTGCTCATCCTGCTCGCGACGATGGTCGTGCTGATGGCCGTCATCACGCAGGTCGGCCGGCTCAACGACCGCTTCGGCCGCAAGCCCCTCCTGATGACGGGCATGGCCGGCTTCTTCCTGCTGTCCGCCCCCGCGTTCCTGCTGGTCCGCCAGGGCAGCGTGGCCGCCGTCAGCGCGGGCATGGCGATGCTCGGCCTCTCCCTGGTCTGCCTCCTGGGCACGATGTCCGCCGCCCTGCCCGCCCTCTTCCCGACGGACGTCCGCTTCGGCTCCCTCTCCATCGGCTACAACATCTCCACCTCGCTCTTCGGCGGCACCACGCCCCTGGTCATCACGGCCCTGATCAAGAGCACGGGCAGCGACATGATGCCGGCGTACTACGCGATGGCGGCGGCGCTGGTGGGCGTGGTCGCGGTCCTCTGCATGAAGGAGACCGTGTTCATGCCGATCCGATACGACCGCGACCCCCTCGCCGAGGCGGTCGCGGTCTCCTCCTCCTGGTCCGGGGTGATGCGCCGGCTGGGGGAGAAGCCGAGCGGTGGCCGACGCCGTGCCGTCCAGCGGGCCGCTGCCGAATTCGGCATCGAGGCCGCGCACTTCACCCGGCAAAGGGTGCGGCAGACCTACTCCGACGCGGAGATCGCCCGCGCGGTGGCGTCCTCCACCACCCTGCGCGAGGTCGCCCTCGCGCTCGGGGCACGACCGGCGACGGGAACGCTCTCCCACCTTCGGCGCCGCATCGCCGCGGCGGGTATCGACACCCGCCACATGCCCGGGCTCCATCGCGGGGTGGGCCCCTCCCCCGCCCGGACCGCACGGCCGGCGACGCCCCGGCGCCCGCGCCCGCTGCCGAGGCCCCGGCCGGCCGCCGACGAGGTGCTCCGGGTACGCCCCGAAGGGTCCCCCCGCGTCAACCGGGAACGGCTCCACCGGGCGCTCGGCGAGATCGGGGTCCCCTACCGCTGCGCCTCCTGCGGCAACCCCGGCGAGTGGCTCGGCGGCCCCCTCACCCTGCAGATCGACCACGTCAACGGCGACTGGCTCGACAACCGCCGGGAGAACCTCCGGTACCTGTGCCCGAACTGCCACGCCCGCACGGACACCTGGTGCCGCAAGCGGACGAAGCGGAAGTGCGCCCAACCCCTTGCGTATCCGGCGCGGCCACCGGGCGGCTAGCATGACAGCGCGACTGGCGGCCGTGGTGGAACTGGCAGTCACGCTGGGTTTAGGTCCCAGTGGGGTAACACCCGTGAGGGTTCGAGTCCCTCCGGCCGCACTCGCGCCAGAAGGGCCGTCCCGTTCGGGACGCCCCTTCTCCGTACGGTCCGAGCGGTCAGCCGAGGAGGTCGCGGATCAGGGGGGTGAGGGCGCGGAAGGCCTGGCCGCGGTGGCTGATGGCGTTCTTTTCGGCGGGGGTGAGTTCCGCGCAGGTGCGGGTGTCGCCGTCGGGCTGGAGGATCGGGTCGTAACCGAAGCCGCCCGTGCCGGAGGGGGCGTGGCGGAGGGTGCCGCGGAGGCGGCCCTCGACGACGCGCTCAGTGCCGTCGGGGAGGGCGAGGGCGGCGGCGCAGGCGAAGTGGGCGCCGCGGTGGGCGTCGTCGATGTCGGCGAGCTGGGCGAGCAGCAGGTCGAGGTTGGCCCGGTCGTCGCCGTGGCGGCCGGCCCAGCGGGCGGAGAAGATGCCGGGGGCGCCGCCGAGGACGTCCACGCACAGGCCGGAGTCGTCGGCGACGGCCGGGTGGCCGGTGGCCCGTGCCAGGGCGTGCGCCTTGAGCAGGGCGTTCTCGGCGAAGGTGACGCCGGTCTCCTTGACGTCGGGGACCTCGGGGTGGGCGTCGGCGCCGACGAGTTCGACGTCCAGTCCGGCGTCGCCGAGGATCGCGCGGAGCTCGGTGACCTTGTGGGCGTTGCGGGTGGCGAGGATCAGGCGGGTCATGCGTCGATTATCCGTGCGGGGGCGTTCCGCGCGGGGCGCGGGCGGCCCGTGTCAGCTCGGGGGCGCCGGGGTGTCCTGTCAGCCCGGGGGGGCGCCGGGGTGCCCTGCGCGCGCCGTACCCGTCAGCCCGGGGTGCAGACCTTGCCCAGTTCGCCCGCGGCGTCGGCGACGGGGCCGATGTCGGGGGTGGTGTCGCCGTTCCGGATGGCCTGGCGGACGTTGTCCACGGCCTTGTCGAGGTCGGTGACGGCCTTGCGGAGATCGGCGTCGTCGGTCCTGTCGCCCAGGTCCTGGAGGCTCTTGTCGATGTCGTTGAGCGCCTGCTCGGCCTGGAGCGGGTTCTCGGCGGCGTCGGAGGCGGCCTGGCGGAGCTTGTCGACGCTGCCGGCGACGGCGTTGGCGGTTCTGGCGCAGTCGAACGCCTTGTCGACGGCGCCGCAGCCGACGGCGGCGGTGGCGCCGAGCAGGGCCAGGGCGGCGAGCGCTGCGGTACGGCGGTGGCTTCGCATGGTGCGGCTTCCCCTGTTCCGGGCCGAACGGCCCTGTGAGGAGAAGAACGCTCGGGCGGGGCGGAAGGTTGCCCGTCGCCCCGCCCCGCGGCCTGCCTCGTTCGGAGCGTGTCCGTACGGACGCGATACGTGCCCCCGCACGCCCGTACGGGCCCGTACGCGCTCGCGGCGCGCCCTCAGAGCGTGTCGGCCAGCGCCTCGCGCTGCGCGGCGTCGAGCGTGCCGCAGCCGCCCACGGCCAGGTCGAGCAGGGTGTCGAGCTCCGCGCGGGCGAAGGGCGCGCCCTCGGCCGTGCCCTGGACCTCGACGAAGCGGCCGTCGCCGGTGCAGACGACGTTCATGTCGGTCTCGGCGCGCACGTCCTCCTCGTAGCAGAGGTCGAGGAGCGGCACACCGTCGACGATGCCGACGGAGACGGCGGAGACCGTGCCGGTCAGGGGCGCGCGGCCGGCCTTGACGAGCTTCTTGCGCTGGGCCCAGCCGACGGCGTCGGCGAGGGCGACGTAGGCGCCGGTGATGGCGGCGGTGCGGGTGCCGCCGTCGGCCTGGAGGACGTCGCAGTCGAGGACGATGGTGTTCTCGCCGAGCGCCTTGTAGTCGATGACGGAGCGCAGGGAGCGGCCGATGAGGCGGGAGATCTCATGGGTGCGGCCGCCGATCCGGCCGCGGACGGCCTCCCGGTCGCCGCGGGTGTTGGTGGAGCGCGGCAGCATGGAGTACTCGGCGGTGACCCAGCCCTCGCCGCTGCCCTTGCGCCAGCGGGGCACGCCCTCGGTCACGCTGGCGGTGCAGAAGACCTTGGTGTCGCCGAAGGAGATGAGGACGGAGCCCTCGGCGTGCTTGCTCCATCCGCGTTCGATGGTGATGGGGCGAAGCTGGTCGGGGGTTCGGCCGTCGATACGAGACATGGCACCGACCTTAGCGGCTGCGCCGAGGGCCCCGTTCCGGTCGGTGTGTGTCTCCGGTGACGGGGCCCTCGGGGCGGTGCGGACCTCACATGAGGTCTTCGATCTCCGCGGCGATCGGGTCGGCGTCGGTGCCGATGACGACCTGGATGGCGGTGCCCATCTTGACGACGCCGTGCGCGCCGGCGGCCTTGAGGGCGGCCTCGTCGACGAGGGAGGGGTCCTCGACCTCGGTACGGAGGCGGGTGATGCAGCCTTCGACCTCGACGATGTTGTCAATGCCGCCGAGCCCGGCGACGATCTTCTCAGCCTTGGTGGCCATGTCCCACTCCTGCTTTGTCTTCGCGGCTTCGGCGAGGTCGCCGACCGATTCCACACGGTAATGCACGATTGGCCCAGCTTCTCGGGCGGGTGTCCGCCATCCGGCGAAGGATGGCGAGCACGGGTCTCCCCGTGCGGGCGAGGCGTCCACCGACGCCCGAACCACTGGTCTACACCAGTGTGCCGCACGCACCGAAGCCGTTCGCCATCGGACCCGGCATCAGAGCTCGGCCGCGAAGCTCGCCCTTCGGGACCCGGCCGGCCCGGAACCGTCAGGAGGCGTCGATGAGCTCGGAGAGTGCCGCCGCGCGGCGGGCGCCGCGGCGGAGCCGCCGGCAGGGCCTGCTCCAGGGGCTGCAGAAGCTGGGCCGCAGTCTGCAGCTGCCGGTGGCGGCGCTGCCCGCGGCCGGCGTGATCCTCCGGCTGGGCCAGCCGGACGTCTTCGGCCGGGACGGGCTCGGCTGGAACAAGCTGGCGGCGATCTTCGCCGGGGCCGGCGCGGGCGTCTTCGACAACATGGCGCTGCTGTTCTGCGTGGGCGTGGCCATCGGCTTCGCGAAAAAGGCGGACGGCTCCACGGCCTTCGCCGCGGTCGTCGCCTATATGGTCTTCCGCGGTGTGCTGGTGGCGGCGTTCACGGACGAGGTCACGGGAAAGCCGATCGACCCGGGGGTGCTCGGCGGGGTGGTGGTCGGCCTGATCACGGCCGCCGTCTGGCAGCGCTATCACCGCACCCGGCTGCCGGACTGGCTGGGTTTCTTCAGCGGCCGGCGGTTCATTCCGGTGCTGATGTCGTTCCTCTGCGTCCTGCTCGCGGTGGTCTTCGGTTACGGGTGGACGCCGATCGGTGACGGGCTGAACTCCTTCGCGGAATGGCTGTCCGACCGCGGCGCGTGGGGCTCGGGCATCTTCGGGGTGGTGAACCGGCTGCTGATCCCGGTCGGGATGCACATGCTGCTGAATACCTTTGCCTGGTATCAGTTCGGCAGCTTCACCGGGCCGGACGGCAAAGAGGTGCACGGGGACTTCTTCCGCTTCATCGCGGGCGATCCCGACGCGGGCGTCTTCATGACCGGCTTCTATCCGATCATGATGTTCGCGCTGCCGGCCGCGGCGCTGGCGATCGCGCACACCGCCCGCCCGGAGCGGCGCAAGGCGGTCACCGGGATGATGCTCTCGCTCGGCCTGACCTCCTTCGTGACGGGGGTGACCGAGCCGATCGAGTTCTCCTTCGTCTATCTGGCGCCGGCGCTGTACGGCATCCACGCGCTGCTGACGGGGGTCTCGATGGCGCTGACCTGGGCGCTGGGGATCAGGGAGGGGTTCACCTTCTCCGCGGGCCTCTTCGACTACGTGCTGAACTGGAGCAAGGCGAGCAGGCCCGAGTTGATCATTCCGATCGGGCTCGGTTTCGCCGTCCTCTACTACGTGCTCTTCCGCTTCGTGATCACCAAATTCGATCTGAAGACGCCGGGGCGGGAGTCCGACGAGGAGATCGCGGCGATGGAGGAGGAGAATCTCCGGTCGTAGCCCCTCGGCGACGGCCCGTCGCGGGCGGCGGACGAGGGCCCCGACAGGGCAGGGAATCGCGGGTTCCTTATCCGGGCTTCACCGTGCTACAACAGGTCTACACCACTAGGTGGTGTAGACCTGTTTCCTTGGGTCCATTGCCACAAAGACGCCGCCGTCACCCCCTTCAATGTCCCCTGGCGGCGCCTTGCCCACTGGAGGAAGTTGATGTCCACGGCCAGCGCCGCACCAGCGGCCGAGAAGAAGAAGAGGGGCGCCGGCGCGATGGCCGTCGCGCAGCGCATCGGCCGCAGCCTCATGCTGCCGGTCGCGGTGCTGCCCGCCGCCGCGCTTCTGGTCCGCCTCGGCAACAACGACATGCTCGGCCGGGAGTCGTTCCCCACCTTCATCACGAAGATAGCCGGGTACATGTCGGCCGGCGGCAACGCGCTGCTGGGCAACATGGCGCTGCTCTTCGCGGTCGGTGTCGCGATCGGCTTCGCCAAGAAGTCGGACGGCTCCACCGCGCTGGCCGCCGTCACCGGCTACCTGGTGTTCAAGAACGTGCTCGCCACGTTCACCGACGGCAACCTGCCGAAGGTCGCCAAGGTCGTCGACGGCAAGATCGCCATGACGGACGCGCCGGTGGACGCCGGTGTGCTCGGCGGTGTGGTGATGGGCATCGTGGTGGCCCTCCTCTACCAGCGCTACCACCGCAAGAAGCTCCCCGAGTGGCTGGGCTTCTTCGGCGGCCGCCGGCTCGTCCCGATCGTCTCGGCCTTCGCCGGCCTGGTCATCGGCATCGTCTTCGGTCTGATCTGGCCGGTGCTCGGCACGGGTCTGCACAACTTCGGTGAGTGGCTGGTCGGCTCCGGCGCCGTGGGCGCGGGCATCTTCGGTGTCGCCAACCGCGCGCTGATCCCGGTCGGCATGCACCACCTGCTGAACTCCTTCCCGTGGCTGCAGGCCGGCGAGTACAACGGCAAGCACGGCGACATCGCCCGCTTCCTGGCCGGCGACCCGTCCGCCGGACAGTTCATGACCGGCTTCTTCCCGATCATGATGTTCGCCCTGCCGGCGGCCTGCCTCGCGATCACCCACTGCGCCCGCCCCGAGAACCGCAAGGTCGTCGGCGGCATGATGCTCTCGCTCGCGCTCACCGCGTTCGTCACCGGTGTCACCGAGCCGATCGAGTTCACGTTCATGTTCATCGCGCCGGTGCTCTACGCGATCCACGCGGTCCTCACCGGTGTCTCGCTGGCCCTCACCTGGGCGCTGGGCATGAAGGACGGCTTCGGCTTCTCGGCCGGTGCCATCGACTTCCTGCTGAACCTGGGCATCGCCACGAAGCCGTGGGCGCTGGCGCTGGTGGGTCTGTGCTTCGCGGCGCTCTACTACGTGGTGTTCCGCTTCGCGATCATCAAGTTCAACCTGCCGACGCCGGGCCGTGAGCCCGAGGGCGAGGGCGCGCTGACCGCCGACGTCCCCGAGAAGGCGGCGAAGCCGGCCGCCAAGGCGAAGGCCGAGGCCACGGCCAAGGCCGAGAGCAAGGCCGGGGCCTCCGCCAAGGCCGGGGCCGCCACGAAGGCCGGCGCCAAGAGCGGCGCCAAGGCCGGCGGCTCCGCGAAGAAGACCGGCGGGGACGACGCGAAGGCCGCCACCAAGGCGTAACCGCTCCGCCGAGAGCCACCCCCCACAGCAACGCGAAGGCCCCGGAACCCAAGAAGGGTTCCGGGGCCTTCGCGTTGCCTTCGTACGTACGTCAGCGCCTGCGCACCAGCGGGAACGGCAGCGTCTCGCGGATGGTCAGACCGGTCAGGAACATCACCAGGCGGTCCACGCCGATGCCCAGACCACCGGTCGGCGGCATGGCGTACTCGAGCGCGCCGAGGAAGTCCTCGTCGAGCTCCATGGCCTCCGGGTCGCCGCCCGCCGCCAGCAGCGACTGGGCGGTGAGCCGCCGCCGCTGCTCCACCGGGTCGATGAGCTCGGAGTAGGCCGTGCCCAGCTCCGTGCCGAAGGCGACCAGGTCCCAGCGCTCGGCGAGCCGCGGGTCCTTGCGGTGCTGGCGGGTGAGCGGGGAGACGTCCGTGGGGAAGTCCTTGTAGAAGGTGGGGAGGGTGGTCTTCTCCTCCACCAGCCGCTCGTACATCTCCAGCACGATGTCGCCGCGCTTGTTCTCCGGCGTGTGCGGCACCCCGGCCCGGTCGCAGAGCCGGCGCAGCGCCGACTCGTCGGTGTCGGCGTCGACCTCCTCGCCCAGCGCCTCCGAGATCGCGCCGTAGACCGTCTTGACGGGCCACAGGCCGGAGATGTCGTGCGCCTCCAGCGTGCCGTCCGGGCGGGCCTTGTGGGCGATCGGGGAGCCGAACGCGGCGGTGGCCGCGCCCTG
Source organism: Streptomyces sp. URMC 123 (assembly GCF_051386515.1). NCBI lineage: Bacteria > Bacillati > Actinomycetota > Actinomycetes > Kitasatosporales > Streptomycetaceae > Streptomyces > Streptomyces sp. URMC 123. The sequence goes on from NZ_JBPQTV010000120.1 coordinate 13,238, forward strand.
GATGAGCTCCCGGGTGAGGTCGAGCATCACGTCGTAGTCGGCGAACGCCTGGTACGCCTCCAGCATCGTGAACTCGGGGTTGTGCTTGTAGGACACGCCCTCGTTGCGGAAGGTGCGGCCCATCTCGAAGACCTTCTCCATGCCGCCGACACAGAGCCGCTTGAGGTAGAGCTCCGGCGCGATCCGCAGGTACAGATCGAGGTCGTAGGCGTTGATATGGGTCTGGAACGGGCGGGCGTTGGCGCCGCCGTGCACCTGCTGCAGCATCGGCGTCTCGACCTCGAGGTAGCCGCGCTCCAGCAGCCCCTGGCGCAGGGCCTGGACGGCGATGGAGCGCGCCCGGACCACGTCCCGGGCCCCGGGGCTGACCACCAGGTCCAGATAGCGCTGGCGGACCTTGGCCTCCGGGTCGGACAGCCCCCGGCGCTTGTCCGGCAGCGGGCGCAGACACTTGGCGGTGAGCCGCCAGGAGGTGACGAACAGCGACAGCTCGCCGCGGTCGCTGGTGCCGATCTCGCCGGTGGCCGTGAGGTGGTCGCCGAGGTCGATGTCGGCGGTGAACCGGGCGAGCTCGGCGGCGCCGGTGCCGTCCCGGGTCAGGGCCAGCTGGAGGTCGCCGGACCAGTCGCGCAGCACGGCGAAGACCACGCCGCCCAGGTCGCGTACGAGCATCACCCGGCCGGTGACGCTGGCCTGCTCGCCGGTGCGGGTGGCCGGGGCCAGGTCCGCGTGGGCGGTGCGGATCTCGGCCAGGGTGTGCGTCCGGTGGCCGCCGTCCACGGGGTACGGGTCGGTGCCGTCGGCGCGCAGCCGCTCCAGCTTCTGCCGGCGGATGCGGACCTGCTCGGGCAGGGCCGCGAGGTCGTCCGCCTCCCCGGTGCCGCCGCGCCGGCCGCCCAGGCCCAGTTCGGAGATGGGCGGCAGCCCGGCGGTGGCGGCGGGCACGGTGACGCCCTTGGGCTTGGTGTGGCCCTTGCCCCACAGGCTGCGCAGGGACGGCACGTCGACGAAGCCCTCGGCGATGCCGGAGGCGAGGCTGATCCGGGCCAGCGCGCCGGTGTCGCCGTAGCAGATGAAGCGGGGGTGCCACTCGGGCAGGTACTTCACATTGGAGCGGTAGAGGGCCTCCAGCTGCCACCACTTGGAGAAGAACAGCAGCAGCTTGCGCCACAGCCGCAGGATCGGCCCGGCGCCGATGCGGGCGCCCTCCTCGAACGCGGAGCGGAACACCGCGAAGTTGAGGGAGATCCGGCGGATGCCGAGCCGGCCGGCGTTGGCGCACAGCTCGGCGACCATGAACTCCATGACGCCGTTGGGCGCCCGGCGGTCGCGGCGCATCACGTCGAGGGAGATGCCGTCCCGGCCCCAGGGCACGAAGGACAGCAGCGCGATCATGTTGCCCTCGGCGTCGAACGCCTCGACCAGCATGCAGTCGCCGTCGGCGGGGTCGCCGAGGCGGCCGAGCGCCATGGAGAAGCCGCGCTCGGTCTCGGTGTCGCGCCAGGCGTCGGCGCGGTCGATGACCTCCTGCATCTCCTCGTCGGAGAGCGCGGAGTGGCGGCGGATGCGGGTGGTGGCGCCGGTGCGCCTGACCCGGTTGACGGCCTGGCGGGTGACCCGCATCTCACGGCCGTTCAGGTCGAAGGTGTTGGTGTGGAGGATGGCCTCGTCACCGAGCTGGAGCGCGCTGAGGCCGGCGCGGGCGTAGGCCTTGGCACCCTCCTCGCCGGCGCCCATGACGGCCGGGGCCCAGGCGTAGCGCTGGGCGAGGTTCAGCCACTCCTTGATCGCCGGGTCCCAGGCGCCCGGGTCGCCGATCGGGTCGCCGCTGGCGAGGCAGACGCCCGCCTCGACACGGTAGGTGACCGCGGCCTTGCCGCTGGGGGCGAAGACGACGGCCTTGTCGCGGCGGGTGGCGAAGTAGCCCAGCGAGTCCTGCTCGCCGTAGGCGTCGAGCAGGGCCCGGATGCGCGGCTCCTCGTCGCCGTGCAGGGCCGCTTCCATGCGCTGCGAGCGGAAGAGCGTGGCGGCGGCGTTGAGCAGGGCGAGGGCGCCGAGCAGGCCGCCGACGAAGTGCAGCCAGCGCGGCGGGCGGCCGTCGAAGCCGGTGGGGGTGTAGACCTCGCCGAAGACGCGGTTGGCGGCCCACGGCAGGTACTGGCCCTTGGCGAGGGTGCCGGGGAAGGCGGCGACCAGGCCCCAGGTGACGAGGGTGGCGACGGCGAGGCCGACGGCCAGGACCAGCAGGGCGCGGGCGAAGGCGCCGCGCCGGGTGGGGGCGTAGAACTCGCGGTGGGCCAGCACCATCACCGTGACGCCGAGTGCGCACAGCGCCATGGAGGGGACGGTGTCCAGGTAGCCGTCGAGCAGGAGTACCACGTCGGCGATCAGGAGCAGGGCGAAGTAGCCCATGACCAGCCACCAGGCGACCCTCTTGCGGGCGGCGGTGGCCGCGGCCAGCAGGAAGAGGAAGACGGCGTAGGCGAGGTTGGCGCTGGTGGGTACCGTCAGCGTGTCGAGGAACTTGATCACCGGCCGCATGAGGTGACGTAGCGGCGGGACGAGAGCCATGACTGCGCAGAACAGTCCCAGGGCGCCGAAGGCGATCCCGAACGCGTCCGGGACACGGTTCAGGAAGCGGTTCCAGGCGGTGAGCTGCTGATGATCGTTCGGCGGTTCCTTCGTCGTTCGGGCTGGTGTTTCCTCGACCGTGGCACTCATGCGGACACTCTAGGTACGGGGCTCGCGGGGCGCGCGCCGGGGCTTGAGAGACGTTGATTACGGGGTTTCGGTTGCTTGTGCGAGGCGAGGCGTTTCGCATCGGTGGAGGGAAGGCGGCGGTCGTTGCAGACAGTGACACACCAGGGCTGGTTCGCCAGGGAGATCGTGGGCGCGGGGCTGCTCCCGCTGTTCGTCTTCCTCTGTTCCTTCATCGCGGGATTCGCCTTCATCCGGTTCAGCGTGCGCATGATCCGGGCGCAGGTGCGGTGGTGGCCGGGGAATGTGAAGCCGGGCGGGCTGCATATTCACCATGTGGTGTTCGGCGTGGTGTTCATGCTGGTCAGCGGGGTGTCGCTGATCGTGGTGAGCGATCCGTCGAACACCGTCAAATCCGTGCTCGCGGGGTTCTTCGGGGTCGGCGCCGCACTGGTCCTCGATGAATTCGCGCTGATTCTGCACCTGCGGGACGTGTACTGGACGGAGGCCGGCCGCACCTCGGTGGACGCGGTCTTCGTGGCGGTGGCGCTGTGCGGTCTGGTGCTGCTGGGCTTCCGCCCGCTGGGGGTGATCGACTGGTCCGACTACCAGGCGGACCCGACGCTGGCCAACGGGGTGCTGCTGGTCGTCTTCCTCGCCGTCGAGCTGGGCCTGGCGGTGATCACGCTGCTCAAGGGCAAGGTGTGGACGGGCCTGCTCGGGCTGTTCTTCATCCCGCTGCTGGTGTGCGGCGCGGTGCGGCTGTCGCGGCCGCAGGCGCCGTGGGCGCGGTGGCGCTACCACGACAAGCCGAGGCGGCTGGCGCGGGCGGTGCGCAGGGAGCGGCGGTGGCGGCATCCGGTGATCCTGGCGAAGATCAAGGTGCAGGAGTGGGTGTCGGGCCGCCACGACCTGCCGGACGACCGGGGCTGAGGCGCGCCGCCGAGGCCGGGGGCCGAGGCCCGCCCCGAGCCGGGGCGCGGCCGGGCGGCGGCGCGCGCTAGAGCTCGTAGACCGCGCGGGAGCGGGCCAGCTCGACGGGGCCGTCGAAGACCTCCTCCGCGTGGGCGAGGTTGACCCGCGGGTCGGTCCACGGCGGGATGTGGGTGAGCACCAGCCGCCCCACCTTCGCCCGCTGCGCGTGCTCGCCGGCCTGCCGGCCGTTGAGGTGGAGCTCCGGCACGCTCTCCTTGCCGTGCGTGAAGGACGCCTCGCACAGGAAGAGGTCCGCGCCCTCGGCGAGCTGGTGCAGCGCCTCGCACACCCCGGTGTCCCCGCTGTACGTCAGCGCCTTCCCGCCGTGCTCCACCCGGAAGCCATACGTCTCCACGGGGTGGCTGACCCGGTCCGTGCGGATCGTGAAGGGCCCGACCTCGAACGTGCCGGGCCTCAGCGTGCGGAAGTCGAACACCTCGCTCATCGACTTCTCGTCCGGCACGTCGTCGTACGCCGCGACCAGGCGCTGCTCGGTGCCCTCCGGGCCGTGGACGGGGATCGGGTCGGCGCGCCCGCCCTCGAACCGGTAGTAGCGCGCCACGAAGTAGGCGCACATGTCGATGCAGTGATCGGCGTGGAGGTGGCTCAGCAGCACGGCGTCCAGGTCGTACAGGCCGCAGTGGCGCTGGAGCTCGCCGAGGGCGCCGTTGCCCATGTCGAGCAGCAACCGGAAGCCGTCGGCCTCGACGAGATAGCTCGAACAGGCCGAGTCCGCGGACGGGAACGACCCCGAGCAGCCGACGACGGTGAGCTTCATGGAGCGGAAACCTCCGTGGGCGTCAGAGCCCGGCCCCGGGCCGACCGGCCGGGACGAGGGGGCGGGGCGGAGCGGGAAGCGGGGACTGGAGCGGGGG
>NZ_JBPQTV010000121.1:0-17585 GCF_051386515.1 Streptomyces sp. URMC 123
CCCACGACCGCCTCCGTGTAGGAGACGACGCTCGCCACCTGCGAGGAGAGCATCCGCGTGGCCGGCACCTTCGTCACGTACGCCAGCACCGTGCTGACCAGGACCACCCAGCCGACGAAGACCAGGGCGGGCAGCTCCGGGCCGTTCTCGCGCATCGGGAGCCGCTCGGCGAGCAGGCCCCAGTCCGCCTGCCAGGGGCGGGCGATGGGGGTGAGCAGCACCGCGCCGACGAGCATGCCGTACGCGATCAGCGCCGCCGCCGGGATCGGCTCGTGCTTGCCGGAGCCCTTGTCGGAGAGGACGAAGGACGCCGCGAGGCAGCCGGCCGCGGCGAGGGCCGCCGCGATGCCCAGGGGGTCGAGCTCCAGGCCGCGCCAGATCTGGACGACGCCGGCCAGGCCGACCAGGGCCAGCCCCGCGCCGACCGCCGCCGAGCGCGCGACCGGCCGCCGGGCCACGAAGCGGAACCAGCCGAGCAGCAGCGCCGGGCCGAGGAACTCGATCAGCAGCGCCACCCCGACCGGGATGCGGGCGATGGCCGTGAAGTAGAAGGCCTGCATGCCGACGACCGCGAAGGCACCGTACGACAGGAGGGGCCGCAGCCGGCCGCGGAGCAGCCCCCGGTGCCGTATCGCCACCGGCAGGGTGATGAGCGCGGCGAGCGTCACCCGCAGCCAGGCCATGTGCAGCGGGTCGAGGCCGGCGTTGATGAGGGGCTTGGCCGCCACCCCCGAGCCGCCGAAGGCGACCGCGGAGAGGATCGCCAGGGCCGTTCCCGTACGCGCCGTCGATGCCGCGCGCACCCCCGCTCCCGTACGAACCCCCGCTTCCGCGCCCGCGGTTGATACCGATGTCGATCGCACAGTGACCCGCCCCCCGTGAAAGAAACCCGCACGCCGTTGACGCCTTTCACCGTGCCGCAGACGATCACCGCGGTCCAGCGCGTCTTTCCGAGCGATAATCATCGGAAAAACTCATCAGTGCCGGCCGTACGTGCCCGTGGAAACGGCGCGTGGAAACGGCCGGCGGGAAGCGCCGGTGCGACGTGCCGGCGGGACGTGCCGGCCGGAGGAGCGCCCCCGATGCTCGATCTGCACCGCCTCCGCCTGCTGCGCGAGCTCAAGCACCGCGGCACGCTCGCCGCCGTCGCCGCGGCCCTCTCCTACAGCCCCTCGTCCGTCTCGCAGCAACTCGCCGCGCTGGAGCGGGAGGTGGGGGCGCGGCTGCTGGAACCGGCCGGGCGGCGGGTGCGCCTCACCGAGCAGGCGGAGATCCTCGTCGCGCACACCGAGGCGCTGCTCGAACGCGTCGAGCGGGCCGAGGCGGATGTCGCCCGGTCGCTCGGCGGCGTGACCGGCACGCTGCGCGTCGCCACGTTCCAGACCGCCGCGCTGGCCCTGCTCCCGGCCACGCTCACGCTGCTCCGCGAGGCCCACCCGGACCTGCGCCTGAGCGTCACCCAGGCCGAGCCGGAGCACGCGCTGCCGGCGCTGCTCGGCCGGGACCACGACCTGGTGATCGCCGAGGAGTACCCGGGGCGGCCGGGCCCGCGCTCCCGGGAGATCGAGGAGGAGGACCTCCACCACGACGAGATCCGCATGGCCCTGCCGGCGGGCGGCCCGGGCGCCGCGGGCACCCCGGACGCTCCGGGCCCGGGCGCCCCCGCCGCCCGGGGTGCGGGGGAGCCGGACCCCGCCGACTGCCCCTGGATCATGGAGCCGACGAGCAGCGCGTCCCGGCAGTGGGCCACCGCCCTGTGCCGGGCGGCCGGCTTCGAGCCCGATGTGCGCTTCGAGTCCACCGACCTCCTGCTGCACGCCCGCCTCGCGGCCCAGGGGCACGCCGCCGCGCTGCTGCCCGACCTCGTCTGGGCGTTCCGCGACGCGCCGCCGCCCGTGGCGCTGCGCCCGCTGCCCGGCGGGCCGGCCTTCCGCCGGCTGTACACGGCGGTACGGCGCGGCAGCGGCGCCCACCCCGCCGTGCGCGCGGTACGCGCGGCCCTCCGCGAAGCCGTCACCACCCTCACCGCGCGGCCGACCCCCGTACGGGAACACCGGGACGGGGACGGGTGCGGGGGCGGCGATCAGCGGTCGCCGGGGGCCACCAGCCCGGACTCGTAAGCGAAGATCACCAGCTGTGCCCGGTCGCGCAGCGCCAACTTGGACAGCACGCGCCCGATGTGCGTCTTCACGGTCTGCTCCGCCAGCACCAGCGTCTGCGCGATCTCCGCGTTCGACAGCCCGCGCGCGATCAGCTCCAGCACCTCCGTCTCACGGGGCGTCAGCCCCGCCAGCCGCAGCCGCGGACCCGTGCGCGGGGCCGGCCGCTGCTGCGCGAAGTCCGCGATCAGCCGCCGCGTCACGGAGGGCGCGAGCAGCGCCTCGCCCGCCGCGACCACCCGCACCGCCGAGATCAGATCCGCCGGCGGCGCGTCCTTCAGCAGGAACCCGCTGGCCCCCGCGCGCAGCGCCTCGTACACATAGTCGTCGACGTCGAACGTCGTGAGCATCAGCACCTTCGGCCGGTGCACCACCCCGGCCGGCGGGTCGAGCAACTGCCGGGCGGCCTCCAGCCCGTCCATCTCCGGCATGCGGACGTCCATCAGCACCACATCGGGATGCGTGCTGCGGCTGACCTGCACGCCCTGCTTGCCGTCGGGCGCCTCGCCGACCACGTCGATGTCGCTCTGCGCCGAGAGCAGCGCGGCGAACCCCGCCCGCACCATGGCCTGGTCGTCGACGATGATTACGCGGATGGTCATGCGGGGCCCGTGTCCGTTCTGTCCGTTGTCTCGCGTGCGGTGCCCACCTCGCCGGGCGGCGCGGGGGAGGGGGCGAGGGGGAGCCGGGCCACGACCCGGAAGCCGCCCTCGGGCCGCGGACCGATCTCCAGCTCACCGCCGACGAGCCGGACGCGCTCGCGCATCCCGACCAGGCCATGGCCGGTGCCGGTGCTCTCCAGCGGGGCGTCGGGCCGGTCCGCCGCCTCATTGACGACGCTCACCGTCAGCACGCCGGTTCCCTCGCCGGCCCCGCCGCCGCCGTGGTCGACGCGCGCGGAGACGCGGGTGGCCGCGCCGGGCGCGTGCCGTACGACGTTGGCCAGCGCCTCCTGCACGATGCGGTACGCCGACAGGTCCACGGCCTGCGGTACGGGCACCTCCAGCACGTCGCGGCCCATGCTCAGCTCCGCCGGCACCCCGGCGCGTACGGTCGCCTCCACCAGCTGCGGCAACCGGTCCAGGCCCGGCTGCGGCGCGCGCTCGCCGTCCGTGCCCTCGCTGCGCAGCACACCCAGCAGCCGGCGCATCTCGGACAGCGACTCCCGGGCGGTCGACGCGATGGCGGCGAACTCCTCCCGGGCCGCCTCCGGCAGGCCCTCGATGCGGTACGGGGCGCTGTCCGACTGCACCGTGATCACCGACATGTGGTGCGCCACGACGTCGTGCAGCTCACGGGCGATCCGGGCGCGCTCCTCCAGCAGCGTGCGCCGGGCGCGCTCCGCCTCGCTGATCGTCTCCTGCTCGGTGAGCCGCCGCTGGGCCTCGCCGCGCTCCCGGATCGCCCCGCCGATGAGCAGCATCAGCCCGCTGAGCACGAACAACAGGGCGCTCGTGCTCTGGCGGTGGGCGTCGGCGAACCCCTCCAGCAGCATCGACGCCAGGCCCGTCACCAGCCACGCGCCCAGCAGCGTCCGGCGCGTCTCACGCAGGCCCAGCGCCAGCATCAGCGCGAGATAGCCGTTCACGGTGGGCGCGGGCCACGGCCAGGGGTGCGCGAGCTCGGCCGTGCCGGCCCACAGCAGCAGGGCGCCGATCACGTTCGCCGGCAGCATGATCCACCACGCCTGGAGCGGCCGGTTCACCGCCATCAGCAGCGGGGCCACCTGGGCGACGGCCAGCGCCGACGCCAACCCGCCGTTGAGACCGTACGTGTTGGTCAGCACCCCGATGGTGACCGGCAGCAGAATCGCCGTCAGAACGAAGACGAGGATGTACGGGAGGTGGCGCAGGCGCCTGCGTGAACTGCCGTTGCGCGGGGGCGTCGGCGGGTGCGAGGGGTGGGACAGGGCGTGTGCGGTGGCCCGCACGTTGCGGGTCGCGACCTTGAGGAGGCCCTCGGGGGGTGGGGCTTGTGGCGCGGGCTTCATTTCCCCCCAGCGTAGTCGCCGTCCGGCGAGGTTTGCGCGACGTCCATGTCCCCGTTGTCCGTGACGTGACCGTCCCTGTCTTCCCGGCCTCCGGCCGGGGCAAAGGCCCCGCCCCTTCGGGGCGGGTGGATGGGGTTCGGGCCGACGGCCGGGAAAGCGCCCCGCCCCTTCGGGGCGGGGAGACGGGGAACGCGCCGAAAGCCGGGAAAACCGCATCGCCGCGTCACGGCGGAAAAACCGGCCCGCGCCGGAGGCGCGGAAAGGGAGCGACGGTCACGTCACGGACAACCCACAACGTGGACGTCGAAGTCGTTTGGCCCGCTTCTCAAGGGGCACTCGACCCTCTCCAGCCCCACGGACCCGGGAGCGAGAATGACCCCCCGCACGGCCGCCGCCTCCTTCGGCGTGGAGGAGGAGTTCCTCCTCGTCGACGCCGAGAGCGGCCACCCCGTGCCGGCCGGCCCGGACGTGCTCGCCGCGGCGCACGCCGCGACGGCCACCGCCGAGGCCGACGGCGCGACGGCCACCGCTGACCCCGGCCCCGCGGAGGCCACCGCCGGGCCCGGCGCCGCCGAGCCCCGCGCCGCGCCGCGCGCCCAGCCCCGCCACCCCACCCTCAGCGCCGAACTGCTCACGACGCAGATCGAGAGCGCCACCCCCGTCTGCACGGAGCTGGACGAGCTCACCGCACAGCTCACCCGCGCCCGCGCCGTGCTCGCGGCGGCAGCGGCGCGGGGGGGGGCCCGGCTGCTGCCCAGCGGCACCCCGCCCCTGGGCGGTGGGCCGGCCGCCGTGACGGCCGGCGCCCGGCCGTGGCAGATCATGGACCGCTACACCGCCACCGTCTCCGACTACCACATCTGCGGCTGCCACGTGCACGTGGGCGTGCCCGACCGGGAGACCGCGGTCGCCGTGCTCAACCATCTGCGGCCCTGGCTGCCGACGCTGCTCGCCCTCTCGGCGAACTCCCCGTTCCGCCACGGCCGCGACACCGGCTACGCGAGCTGGCGCACGGTGGAGCAGTCGCGCTTCCCGGGCGCCGGCATCCCGCCCCACTTCCCGTCCGCCGCGGCGTACGACGCGACGCTCGAACGGTTGATCGAGTGCGGCGTCCTCGTGGACGACCGAGTGAGCTTCTGGTCGGCCCGCCCGTCGCCCCGCTATCCGACCGTGGAGCTGCGGGTCGCCGACGCCTGCGGCACGGTCGCCGAGGCGGTGCTGCAGGCGGCGCTCTCGCGCGCGCTGGTGCGGACCGCGCTCACCGCGCTGGCGGCCGGCCGGGAGGCGGCCGGCCCGGACGACCAGGTGGCGGCCGCGGCGCTGTGGTCCGCCTCCCGCTACGGGCTGTCCGGTCCGGCCGTCCACCCGCGCCTGGCCCGCCGGGTGCCGGCTCTCACCCTGGTCGAGGCGCTGATCGAGGACGTCACCCCGGCGCTGGAGGAGGCCGGCGACCTGAGCGCCGTACGGGCCCTCGTGGCCGATCTCCTCACCCGGGGCACCGGCGCCGAGCGACAGCGCGCGGCGGGGGCCGGGGACCCGGCCGCGGCCGTGCGCCACCTCACCCGGGCCACCACCGACTCACTCGCCGAGGAGGCCACTCCATGACCGACCGATCCGTGCGGGACAGCGCGCTCCGCCCCCGTACCGCCGCGGCGGCCCGGGGCCCGGGTGCCGCGGAGCCCGCCGGGGCCGTCGTATCCACAGGGACCGCCGGGACCGCCGCGAGGCCCGCGGCCACCGCCCCCGAAGCGCCAGCCGAAGCGCCCGACAAGGCGCCCGACAAGGCGCCCCAGGCGCCGCCGCACACCGAGCGGGGCGCGGGCCGTGCGCAGCTGCCCCCCGCGCGGGGACCGTTCTCCGAGACCGTGCTGCGGCTGCTGCGCTCGGCGCCCGGCGGGGACGTCGACCTGCCCGCCGGCGTCCCCCTGGGCGACCCGCTGGGCGAGGACGTCCAACTGGCGCTGTACGTCCTCTACGAGCTGCACTACCGCGGCTTCGAGGGCGTGTCGGACGCCTGGGAGTGGGACCCGGAACTGCTGCGGCTGCGCCGCGACGGCGAGCGCGCCTTCCTCGCCGCGCTGCGCGAGCGGACCGGCGGCGGGCGGGACGTGGCCGCCGCGCTGGACCCGCTGCTCGTCGAGCCCGTGCAGGGCACCGGCCCGACGCACCACCTGGCCGAGCGGGGTACCTGGCGGCAGATGCGCGAGTTCCTCGTGCACCGCTCCGTCTACCAGTTGAAGGAGGCGGACCCGCACCTGTGGGTCGTCCCCCGGCTCCAGGGCACCGCCAAGGCGGCCCTGGTGGCCGTCGAGTACGACGAGTTCGGTGCCGGCTGCGGCGAGCGCATGCACTCCCGGCTCTACGCCGATCTGCTCGTCGGTGCCGGGCTCGACAGCGGCTATCTGCGCTATCTGGACCGGGTGCCCGCGCCGGCGCTGGCCATCGTCAACATGATGTCGCTCTTCGGGCTGCACCGGAGCCTGCGCGGGGCGCTGGTCGGCCACTTCGCCGCCGCCGAGATCACCACCGCGCCCAGCGCCCGGCGCATGGTGCGTGCCCTGCGCCGGCTCGGCGCGGACGAGGCGGCGTGCGTGCCGTTCTACGCGGAGCACATCGAGGCGGACGCGGTGCACGAGCAGGTGATGCGCCACGACGTGATCGGCGACCTGCTCGCCCGCGAGCCGGAGCTCGCGGCCGATGTCGTCTTCGGCATCGAGGCCACCGAGGTGCTGGAGGACGCCCTCGCGGATCAGGTGATGGGGGCCTGGGAGCGCGGGGAGTCCTCGCTGCTCCGGCCCCTGGACTGAGGGCCGTCGGACGCGGACTCGGACGCGGAGCGGGCGCCGTCGGCCTGCTGGCGGCGCCGGTGGCTGGCGTCGCACCAGGGGTAGACCCGGCTGCGCCGGCAGACGCACACGGCCACCGCGAAGCGGTCCGAGGCCACCGTGCTGCCGTCCGGCAGGACGACCTCGACCGGGCCGTCGATCACGAGCGGGCCGCCCGGGTCGATCCGTACGCGCCGGGGCCGTTCGCCGCGCTCCCCGCTCCAGCCCTCGCGTCCCTCGCGTCCCTCGCGTTCCTCGTGCGGAGACTCCTGCGCGCGAGTCTCCTCGAAAGTCCCTTCAAAAGTCTCCGGGGGCCCGTCATCGGGCCGGCGTGCGGTCGGCACGGATCACCACCAGTTCCTCTTCGCGCTGTCCGGGTTCGATGAGCCCGCGCCGCTCCAGCCAGTCCGCGCGGCTCAGCAGGACGGGTCCGAAGGGCTGGCGCCGGCGGGCCACGATCGACGCCTTCAGCCCGGCGTCCCGCAGCGACCGCACCGTGGAGAGCGGCCCGCACAGGGACGAGTGGACCATCAGCAGCAGACCGCCGGGCGCCAGCAGCCGGGGCGCGGCGGCACAGAGCCGGTCGAGATGGGCGCGGCCGTCCTCCCCGGCGTCCCAGGCGCGCGCGGCCCGGCCCGTCGAGGTCGACGGCGGGCACGGCACATAGGGCGGGTTGGCGGTGACGACGTCGAAGCTCCGGCCGGCGGTGCGCTCCTCGAAGTCACCGTGGCGCACCCGGACCTGGGCCCGCGGTCCCGCCCGGCCCGTCAGGCCGTGCAGCCACAGGTTGCACCGGGCGGCGAGGGCGGCGGTCCGGGATATGTCCACGGCCCACACCTCGGCGGCGCCCAGGCGCGCCGCCTCGACGGCCAGGACCCCCGTGCCGGTGCAGATGTCCAGGGCGCGGGCCCCGGGGGGCAGAGCCGCCCGGCGCAGGGCCTCGCGCAGCAGATGGGTGTCGCTCTGGGGCGCGTACACGCCCGGCGGCCTCAACAGCATCACCCGTTCCGGGTACCACGCCCGCGCCCCGCCAAACAGCCGCCGTACCACGTCCCACCCGGTCCAGGGGCCTCTCCCGGCTCAGCGGCGGCGCCCGAGTCGGCTCCCCAAGCGGCGCACCGGCGCCCGCGCCGGCCTCAACGCCCCGTGACCCCAGGGCCCCAGGGCCGCCACGACCTCATGGCCGCAGCAGCACCTTCACCATGCCCTGCTCCTTGGCCTGGAACGCCTTGTACGCCCGCGGCCCGTCCTCCAGCGGCAGCACATGCGTGGCGAAGCCCTCGACGCCCAGCGGGTCCTCCTCGGTGAGCAGCGGCAGGAGGTCGTCCACCCAGCGCCGTACGTTCGCCTGCCCCATGCGCAGCTGGAGCTGCTTGTCGAACATGGTGAGCAGCGGCAGCGGGTCGGTCATGCCGCCGTAGACGCCGGAGACCGAGATGGTGCCGCCCCGGCGCACGATGTCGATGGCCGTGCGGAGCGCGGGCAGCCGGTCGACCCCCGCGTGCGTCATCAGCTTCTCCGTGAGCAGGTCGGGCAGTAGCCCCGCCGCCTGCTGGGCGGCCTTGGCGATCGGGGCGCCGTGCGCCTCCATGCCGACCGCGTCGATGACCGAGTCCGGCCCCCGGCCGTCGGTGAGATCGCGGATGACGTCGCCGAGGTCCTTCTCGTGCCGGCGCAGGTCCAGCACCGTCACCCCGCGCGCCTGGGCCCGCGCCAGCCGCTCGGGCACCAGGTCCACGCCGATCACCTGTTCGATGCCGCGGTGCAGGGCGATCCGGGCGGCCATGTCACCGATGGGCCCGAGGCCCAGCACGGCCAGGCTGCCGCCGTGCGGGACGGCCGCGTACTCGACGGCCTGCCAGGCCGTCGGCAGGACGTCGGAGAGGTAGACGAACCGCTCGTCGGGCGGTTCCGCGGACACCTTGATCGGCAGGGTGTTGCCGAACGGCACCCGCAGGTACTCCGCCTGCCCGCCCGGCATCTCCCCGTACAGCTTGGTGTAGCCGAACAGCGCGCCGCCCATGCCGCGCTCGCGCACCTGCGTGGTCTCGCACTGGGAGTGCAGCCCGCCGGCGCACATGAAGCAGGTGCCGCAGGAGACGTTGAACGGCACGACCACGCGGTCGCCCGGTTCGAGCTCGGTGACCTCGGAGCCCACCTCCGCCACGATGCCCATGGGCTCGTGGCCCAGGATGTCGCCCGGCTCCAGGAAGGGGCCGAGCACCTCGTACAGATGCAGGTCGGAGCCGCAGAGGCCGGTGGTGGTGATCCTGACGATGATGTCCGTCGGCTCCTGAATGATCGGGTCGGGCACCGTCTCGACGCGCACATCGCGCTTTCCGTGCCAGGTGAGAGCCCTCATGAGTGTCCTCCTGCGGTCGGCCGGCGGCTCGTTCGGCGCGGTTCGCCGAAGGTCCCGAGTTGGCCGGTGGCGCCGGGTTCAAACAGTCCTGTGGCGCGGTTCGCACACCCCTGGCGCGCGCCGGTCCGCGCACTCCTGGCACTCCCGGCGCACCGGTTCGAACAGGCCGGGCGCGCCGGCGGGGGCCAGGATGGAAGCACGGACATCCGGGCGACGCGGACGGCGCGGGAACGGAGGGAGCCCATGGCGAGCGGGGCGAGCGGGGCGAGCGGCGCCGCCGCGGACCGGGACGGCACCGGACGCGGGGCCGGCGGCGGGCGCGGAGAGGGCCTGCGCGTCGTCGTGGTCGGCGCCACCGGCAACGTCGGCACCGCCGTCGTACGGGCGCTCGTCGACGATCCACGCGTCGGCTCGATCACCGGGGTGGCCCGCAGGGTCCCCACGTGGTCGCCGCCGCGCACCTCCTGGATGGGCGCGGACCTGGGCGCCGGGGCCGCCTCGGGCGTCGGCGCCCGGCTGGTGGAGTGCTTCCGGGGCGCGGACGCCGTCGTCCATCTCGCCTGGCGGTTCCAGCCGACCCGGGACCCGGTCGCCACCTGGCGCGCCAATGTGCTCGGCTCCATCCGGGTGTTCGCCGCGGTGGCGCGGGCCCGGGTGCCGGCCCTGGTGCACGCCTCGTCCGTGGGCACGTACTCCCCGGGCCCGCCGGACCTCCTCGTCGACGAGTTCTGGCCGACCCACGGCTGGCCGGACGCCGCGTACTCGCGGGAGAAGGCGTACCTGGAACGGGTGCTCGACGCGTACGAGAGCCGCCACCGGCAGGTGCGCGTGGTGCGGATGCGCCCCTGCTTCCTCTTCCAGCCGGAGGCCGCCACCGCGCAGTGGCGGCTGTTCGCCGGGCTGCCGCCGCCGCGCCGGCTGGTGCGGCCCGCGCTGGTGCCCTTCTTCCCTGACCTCCCGGGCCTGCGCTTCCAGGCCCTGCACACGGCCGACGCCGCCGAGGCGTACCGCCTGGCGGTCGTCCGCCCCGTGCGCGGCGCCTTCAACCTCGCCGCCGATCCGGTGCTCGACACCCGGGCCGTGGCGGAGGCGCTGGGTGCCCGCCCGGTGCGGGTGCCTGGCGGCGCGGTGCGGTCGGCGCTCGCGGCGGCCTGGTGGCTGCGGCTGGTGCCCGCCTCCCCACAGCTGTACGACCTCGTCCGGCGGCTGCCGCTGATGGACGCCGGGCGCGCCGCCCGGGAGCTCGGCTGGCACCCCCGGCGCACCTCGAAGGAGGCGGTCGGCGGCTTTCTGCGCGGCCTGGCGGAGGGGACGGATCTGCCGACGCCCCCGCTGGCCCGCTGACCGGCCGCCGCCCGCCCGGGGCGGACCGCCACTCAGACGCCCCGCTCAGGCACCGCTCATCCGCCCCGCGGGGGCCGGCTCACCGAAGAGGACCAGGTTCTCCGCGTACCGCCGGTTCTCCGCGTCGTACTCGCCCGTGCAGGTCACCAGCGCCAGCCGGGCCGGGCCGGTGGCCGTGAACAGCCCGCGCGGCAGATCCGCCTTGCGGTAGACGCGCCGGGCGGTGACCACGTACGGGTGGCGTCGGCCGTCGGCCCCCGTCACCTCGACACGGGCGCCCAACGGCACCCGGTGCAGCGCCGCGAACGCCCCCGGCCCATGGGCCTGCGAGTCGACGTGCCCGGCCAGCAGAACGGTGCCCTCCGCCGCGCCCGGCTGCGCGCCCAGCGGCCACCAGCCCACGTCGCCGGGCGGCTCGGGCACCTCCAGGGAGCCGTCCGGGGCGTGGGCGACCGGCACCACCCGCGCCGTCAGCCGCCCGGGCACTTCCAGGCCGACCGGTGGTGACGGGGCGTCGGCCGACCGCTGCGCCACGCCGGGCCGGTGCCGGGGCAGGGCCCCCGCGTCGCGCGCCGCCGGCAGGCCGGGCAGCAGCATCAGCCAGCCGGCGACGAGCGCCGCCAGGCCCAGCCCGGTCACGCACAGGGCTGGGCCACGGCGCGGCCACGCACTCCCGGGCACCGCGACGGCCGCCGGATCAGCGGGCGCGGGCCGAGCCCGTGGCCGTACGGCGGGAGCGGATCAGGAGCACCGTGCCCGAGCCGAGCAGCAGGGCACCGCCGGCGAGCACCGCCGCCGCGACGCCCGGGCGCGTGCCGATGCCGGTGTCGACGGAGGTGTTGAGGGAGGTCGCCATCTGCCCGCCGTCGCCGGCCGGGACCTTGGCGGCCGGGGCATGGTCCTGGCACTTGCCGTCGCGCACCATCGCGAGGTGGGTCGAGACCACCGGTCGCGCGGCCTTGGCGGTGGCCTTCACCTCCGCGTTGCGGCCCTCCTTGAGCTCGCGGTCGATCAGCCCCAGCGTCTTCTCGTGCGCGGCCACCTGCACCTTCAGCCACGCCTCGTCGTACGCCTTGCTGCCGGCCTTGCCCTGGACCTCGGCCAGTTCCTTCTGCTGTTCGGGCGTGGGGGCGTTGGGCAGGGAGACGCCGACCTTGTCCGCCACCCTCTTGACGTCGCCGTCGAGCTTGGTGTGGTCGGTCACCAGCGTCCTGCCGGTCCGCATCACACAGGAGGTCGTCGCGTGCTTGACGGCGTCCTCGCCGGCGGCGATCTCCGCGAGGTTGCCCTGGTGGGCCGACTTGAGGAACGCGGTGTCGGCCGCGTTGACCGAACCGCCGGCAGCCGGCGTCGAGTCCACGGCGGTTGCCGGGACGGCCGCCGCCCCCGCTATGGCCAGGGCGGCGACCGCCGTGGCGGTCCAGTGTCGAGTCCGCATGGGTGAGCTCCGTTCGTCGTCGTCGGCCGGCGGCACGGGGCGGCGGTGTGCGGCTCGCGTGCCGGGCCGGTGGGCCGGGACGCCGACTGGCGGCCCGGGGCCGCTTCAGTGCCCCGGGCCCGGCGCGAAACGCCGGTTGTCCCGCGAACGGAGCAGATCTCTCACCCGCTCGGCAGGGAGGCCCCGCCCTACGCGGCGGCGTGTCCCGTGATCCGTCGCGGCGTCAGACGGACGACGACGCGGACGTCCTGGGGTCCGTCGGCGGTGTAGTCGCCGCCGGTGTACTTGCGGGACAGCTCGTTGATCAGCTCCCGGCCGCCCTCCTCGCTGATCGTGACCGAGCCGCGGACCTCCACGTACTGGTACGGCTGGGCGAGGTCGAAAACGCTCACGCTCACCCGGGGGTCGCGGCGCAGGTTCCGCTCCTTCTTGCGGCCGATCACGGTGGAGAACAGCAGGTCGTTCCCGTCGCGCTTGACCCAGACGACGGAGGTCTGGGGGCTTCCGTCGGGGTTGAGCGTGGCGAGGGTGGCGAAGTTGGTCCCGTCGAGGATCGCGCGCGATGCGTCGTTCAGCGTGACAGTCATGATCCGAATTTACGGCTTCGGCGCGGGCTGGCGGGGGAGGGGCCGCGCCGTGGTCCTTTCGGAGGACGGGGACAATGGGCGGATGAGCGTCACCGTCCCCGGCCCGACACCCCCGGACACGCCGACCGGCGCCGCCGCGGGTGCGGCCGCCGCCGCGCCGGCCCCGCAGGCGCCACCGATCCCGCCGACGCCGCCGGTCCCGCCGACGTCGCCCACCGCGTACCCCGTCCCCGACGCCGCGGCCCATCTCGCCGGCCGGTGGACGGTCGACCGCGTCCTGCGCGACCTGGCCACCGGCACCCACGGGTCGTTCCGCGGCACGGCCGACTTCACGCCGGCACCCGACGGCGACGGCTGCCTGCTGCACATCGAGGACGGCGAACTGGACTGGGCCGGGGCGCGCGGCCGGGCGGGCCGCACCCTGCGGCTGCTCCCGGCCCCGGACGGCACCGCCGAGGTGACGTTCGCCGACGGCCGCCCCTTCCACGACCTGGACCTGCGCACCGGGCACTGGACCACGCGCCATCCGTGCGGGCCGGACGTCTACGACGGCACCTTCACCGTCCTGTCCGCCGACACCTGGCGGGTGAGCTGGCGCGTCACCGGCCGCGCCAAGGACCAGCTCCTCACCACGGTCTACCGGCGGCGCTGACCGGCCCGCCGGGCCGCCGTCCCTACCGCTCGGCGGCCCGGCCCGGCCCGGCCCCGCCCGGTCGCCGGCGCGTCAGGCCGTGTCGCGGCGCATGGCCCCCACGGCGCCGCCGGCGTCCAGGCGCGGGATGCGCCGCTGCGCGGCCAGCGCGGCGGCCGGATAGCGCGGATCGGGCCGCAGCGCGTACTCGCGCAGACACGCCTCGGTCATCTTGATGACGTGCTCGTCGCCGTGCTCCGCCGCCCGCGCCGCCAGCTCGCCGGCCGACAGCGGCTCCGGCACCTCCGAGCGCCAGGCCGTCGTGCCCTCGCCCCGCCGGTCGGCGGTGAAGGCGAACAGGAACGCCGCCTGCACCTGCCACAGCCGCGCCAGCGTCGGCTCGTGCAGCTCGTACGGCAGATGCGGCAGCACCAGGCGTACGGCGGCGGGCGCGGTGATGCCGTGGATCAGCGGCACGGGGAACACCTCGGGGTGCCCGAGGTAGACGTCCGCGAACTGGACCGTCATCTCGCTCAGCAGCCGGGGCGCCTGCTCGGCGGACGGCCACTCCAGCGACTCGCGGTAGCCCGGGAGGTCGGCGAGGCGGTCCAGGCGCCTCCGGACGGCCTCCGGGTGTACCGGGGCGTCCTGGGGCACGCGGGGCAGCTCCGCGACCGCGCTCGACAGTTCGTGACGGCCGCCGAGCCGGGGCTGCCCGGGGAGCTCGGAGTACCGGGCCGCCCAGTACGCCAGTCCGCGCGCCAGTTCGTCCAGCTGGAGGCGCGTCGGCTGCTCGCCCGCGGCGTACAGGCCGCGCACCGCGTGGGCGGTGCGGATGAGGCCGTGGGTCAGCCCGGCGAACAGGCCCGGGAGCAGCCGCGGCCACCAGCGGACGAGCACCTCGCGCCAGGGCGCCTCCGCCAGTTCGCGGGCGAAGAGCCGCTCCCAGTCCCCGGCCCGGTCGAACGCGCCGAGGGCGGGGCGCCAGGAGGACTCGTCCGCGGGATCGAGGGCGAACCGCGCGGCGGGCGGCTCGTGGTGCTCCAACGCGCGCCGGTAGCGCCGCACCCAGGCGGCCACCTCGTCCCCGTGCCCGAGCACGGCGAGCGCCTCGGCGCCCATCGGGCCGTGGTTGGCGAGGTCGGCGCCCTCCCCGCGCTCGTACCCGAGGTCCTCCATGCGCTCCAGGGCGTCGTTGACCGCATCGCAGTAGCTGATCGACGGCATGACAGCAGCACCTTTCGGCAGGCCGAACATTTCGGCATTGGACAGTTCGGAACTCCGAACCATCTAGACTCGCAGTATGCCGCATGCGCACCAGCCGGGGAACAGCCCCCGGACGCCCACCGCTGCCGACATCGAACTCGTCGGCCTCGTCCCGCTGTTGGAGCCGTACTACCGAGGTGCGGTGGTGCGGGACCTCATGCCGGGGCCGCTGCGCGAGGCGATGGAGGCGCAGGGTCTGACCCCGCGCCACGGCGCCGTACTGCCGCACCTGCTGGTCGCCGAGCCGCTGACCGTGGGGGAGATCGCCCAGCGGCTCCAGGTGTCGCTGCCCACCGCCAGCGAACTGGTCGGCGGGCTCAGCCGGGCCGGGATCGTGGAACGCGCCGAGGACCCGGCCAACCGGCGCCGGGTCCTCGTGTCACTGGCGGAGGAGTTCCGCCGGCCGATCGAAACGTTCGTCGTCCGGCGGGGCGAGCCGCTGCTGCGCGCCCTGGACGGGCTGTCAGCGGGAGAGCGTGCGGGCTTCGTGGCCGGGCTCACGGCCTGGGTCCGCGAGGTGCAGAACCCCTGACTCGCGGCTCCCGGTCCGCGCTTCCGCCTCCGGACGTTCGGCGTCCGGGCGTTCCGCTCCCAGAAGCTCCGCCTCCAGAAGCTCCGCCTCCGTGAAGCGTTCCTCCGAGGGCTCCGGCTCCGCGAGCCGTCCCTCCGGGAGCTCCGCTTCCGCGAGCTCCGGCTCCGCCGGCTGTTCGGCGATCGGCGGCACCTGCCGCAGCAGCGCCACCACCAGCACCGCCGTCACCAGCGCGAAGCCCGCGCTCACCACCGACGCCGTGCGGAGCCCCGCCGTGAACGCCTCCCGCGCGGCCGCCGCCAGTCCCGCGCCCGCCCCTTCCGGCAGGCGCTCGGCGACGGCCAGCGCCGCGCCCACCGTGTCGCGCGCCTCGGCCGGGGCGCCCGCCGGGACGCCTCCGCGATAGACCGCGGCCGCCACGCTGCCCGTCACCGCGATGCCCAGCGCCAGCCCCAGGTCGTACGCCGTCTGGCCGGTCGCCGCCGCCGCGCCCGCCTTCTCCGGCGGCGCCGAGCCCACGGCCAGCGCCGTGCCGAGCACGCTGATCGGCGCCACCCCGAACATGATCACCGCAAGGGCGGTGGCCGCGGCCGGAACGCCCTCCACGAGGGCGAGACCCCCGTATCCGAGGAGCGAGATCAGCAGCCCGCCGACCAGCACGTACGCCGGGCGGACGCGACGGGCCAGCACCGGGGTCAGCTGCGAGCCGGCCACCAGCCCCGCCGCCCCGGGCAGCAGCCACAGCCCCGCCTCCAGCGGCGAGAGCCCCGCGACCGCCTGGAGGTACTGCGGCACCAGGTACTCGACGCCGTTGAGCGCCGTCATGCCCAGCAGCAGGGTCAGCAGCGCCCCCGTGAACGCCTTCTCCCGGAACAGGCCCAGGTCCATCAGCGGGGCCGCCAACCGCCTCTGACGGCGTACGAAGGCGAGGGCGAACGCGGCTCCGGCGGCGAAGGCCGCCCCGGCCGCGCCGGTGAGCGCGCCCGGGCCGTGCGCCGCCACCCCCTTCACCCCGTAGACCAGCGGCAGCACCGCGAGCAGGAACAGCGCCACGCTCGCCGGGTCCAGCCGGCCCGCCGCCGGATCGCGGTACTCCGGCAGCAGCGCCGGGGCGATGAACAGGAGCGGCAGCATCACCGGTATCCCGATCAGGAAGACGGACCCCCACCACCAGCTGTTCAGCAGCACACCGCCGATGACGGGCCCCACGGCCAGCCCGACGGACAGGGCGGTGACCCACAGGGCGATGGCCGTGGCCCGCTGCCGCGGATCGTCGAACATATGGCGGATCAGGGCGAGCGTGGAGGGCAGGACGGCGGCCCCTGCGACGCCGAGCAGCGCCCGGGCGGCGATCAGGACCCCGGGGTTCGGGGCGTACGCGGCCACCAGCGAGGCGACCACGAACCCGGCCGAACCGGCCATCAGCAGTCTGCGCCGGCCGACGCGGTCGCCCAGCGTGCCCATGATCACCAGCGTGCCGGCGGTCAGGAAGCCGTAGATGTCGGTGGTCCACAGCAGTTCGGTGGAGCTGGGCCGCAGATCGGCGGCGAGGTAGGGGGTGGCCAGCCACAGGACGCCGAGATCGGCGGTCATCAGGGCCACGGGGAGCAGGAGGACGGCGAGGCCGAGCCAGGGGCGCGCGGTGCCGCGACGCCGTGCGGGGCCGTGGGGGCGTGCCGTGTCGCGGGCGCGTTCGGTGTCGTGGGGGCGCGCCGTGTCGCGGCGGCGCGCCGTGCCGCCGGTGCGTTCGGGGCCGGTCACTTCCGCTCCTCCGCTTCCTCGCGCGCGGGCCGCGGCAGCGCTTCCCGGACCGCCGTCTCCGCCGCGGCCAGCAACTGTCGTACGCGCTCGGGGCGCCGCGCCTGGGGCAGACCGGACATCTCCGTGCCGTACAGGCAGCGGACGGACGCGTCGGCGATCCCGCAGAACCGCGAGATGTCCGCCAGCTGGTGGCTGATCGCCGAGTCCGTGCCGGCCGCCGCGAGGTCCGCTTCACCGGCGCCGACCAGGCCGAGCCACAGCATCCGCTTGCCGGCGAGCCGCGGTGTGCTGCGGCCGTAGGCGAAGCCGTAGTTCCACACC
Organism: Streptomyces sp. URMC 123; assembly: GCF_051386515.1. NCBI lineage: Bacteria > Bacillati > Actinomycetota > Actinomycetes > Kitasatosporales > Streptomycetaceae > Streptomyces > Streptomyces sp. URMC 123. The sequence goes on from NZ_JBPQTV010000121.1 coordinate 17,217, forward strand.
CGGTCGATCCAGCCCTTGAGGATGGCCGGGGGCGCGGACCACCAGACCGGGAAGACGGCGAGGATGTCGTCCGCGGCCGCGATGCGGTCCATATGGGCGTGGACCTCGGGCGAGTACCGCTTCTCGCGGTCCTCCCAGTCCGGCTCGTCGACCGGCGTCAGGCGCGGGTCGAAACCCTCGGCGTGGAGGTCCAGTACGTCGACGGTGGCGCCGCTCTCCTTGAGGCGGCCGTGCAGACGGTGGGCGACCTGGGCGGTCAGCGAGCCGGGGCGGGGGTGGGCCACGACCAGCAGGGTGTGGCGTGCGGCCGTTGTCATGACGGGCTCCCTGGGTGGGGGTGTCGGTAGACGTTCGGGGAAACGTGGGGAC
>NZ_JBPQTV010000122.1:0-17380 GCF_051386515.1 Streptomyces sp. URMC 123
CGACGGGGCGGGTGGCGGGCGCCTGACCGTGCTCGTACGAGGGGCCGGCGGCGCGCGCGGGGACGGCGGGCTCGGTGTGGTGGCCGCCCGGGAACCGGTCGCAGCGGGGGGCGCGGTCGCCGTCCGCGACCGGGGCGGGGGCCGTGTGCGGAGCCGCCACCGGGGCCGTGTGCGAAGCCGCGACCGGGGCCGCGAGAAGGGCCGCCCGCGAGGTCGAGGTCGCGATCGGGGCCGCCTTGGGCGCGGCGAGGAACAGGGCGGCCAGGGCCGCGAGCAGGGTGAGGAGCGCTGCCGCCGGGGTGGCGGGGCGGGCCGTGCGCGCCATGGGCTCCTCTTCCCTTGGTGGGCCCCCATCCTAAGTCGCGGCCACGACGGCCGGCCCGCGGCGACGGCGCCACGGCCGCCCGCGTACGAAGGCCCGGCCCGCGGCGACCGCCGTACGACGACCGGCCCGCGGCCACCGCCGTACCGCGGTCCGCCCGCGCGCCGGGAGGAAACCGTTCGCGTCCCGGAACCCCGAGGTGAGATCCTTGACCGCGGTATGCCTACATCCTCGCCCTCGCCCGTCTCCTTCGCCGCCCTCCAGACCCGGCTGCCCGAGCTCACCTCGCGCGACGAGCGCCGCCTCGGGCGGCGCCTCGACGGCGCCCGGCGCATCCGCAAGCCCGACGCCCGCCAGGCCGTCCTCGCGGAGATCGAGGCCGAGATCGAGCAGGCCGAACTCCGCCTCGCGGCCCGCCGCGCCGCCGTCCCCGAGGTGACCTACCCCGAGCAGCTCCCGGTCAGCCAGAAGAAGGACGACATCCTGGCGGCGATCCGGGACCACCAGGTGGTGATCGTCGCCGGTGAGACCGGCTCCGGCAAGACCACCCAGATCCCCAAGATCTGCCTGGAGCTGGGCCGCGGCGTCCGGGGCCTGATCGGCCACACCCAGCCGCGCCGCATCGCCGCCCGGACGGTCGCCGAGCGCGTCGCCGAGGAGCTGAACACCCCGCTCGGCGGGGCCATCGGCTGGAAGGTCCGCTTCACCGACCAGGTGGGCGAGGACACCCTCGTCAAGCTGATGACGGACGGCATCCTGCTCGCGGAGATCCAGACGGACCGCGAGCTGCGCGCGTACGACACGATCATCATCGACGAGGCGCACGAGCGCAGCCTCAACATCGACTTCATCCTGGGCTATCTCGCCCAGCTCCTCCCCCGCCGCCCCGACCTCAAGGTCGTGATCACCTCGGCGACGATCGACCCGGAGCGCTTCTCCCGGCACTTCGGCGACGCGCCGATCATCGAGGTGAGCGGCCGCACCTATCCGGTGGAGGTCCGCTACCGCCCGCTGCTGGAGGAGGACGGCACCGACCCGGACCGCGACCAGGTCACCGCGATCTGCGACGCGGTGGACGAGCTCCAGCGCGAGGGCGAGGGCGACATCCTGGTGTTCCTCTCCGGGGAGCGCGAGATCCGCGACACCGCGGACGCCCTGGAGAAGAAGTTCCGCGCCGGCGGCGCGGTCGCCGCCCGCACCGAGGTGCTGCCGCTCTACGCCCGGCTCTCGCACGCCGAGCAGCACCGCGTCTTCCAGCGGCACTCCGGCCGCCGTGTCGTGCTGGCGACGAACGTCGCCGAGACGTCCCTGACCGTCCCGGGCATCAAGTACGTGATCGACCCGGGCACCGCGCGGATCTCCCGCTACAGCCACCGCACCAAGGTGCAGCGGCTGCCGATCGAGCGGATCTCGCAGGCCAGCGCCAATCAGCGCAAGGGCCGCTGCGGCCGTACGAGCGACGGCATCTGCATCCGGCTGTACTCCGAGGAGGACTTCCTCGCCCGCCCGGAGTTCACGGACGCCGAGATCCTGCGGACGAACCTCGCGTCGGTCATCCTGCAGATGACCGCGGCGGGCCTCGGGGACATCGAGAAGTTCCCGTTCATCGATCCGCCGGACCGCCGCAACATCAAGGACGGCGTCCAGCTCCTGGAGGAGCTCGGCGCGCTCGACCCGGCGCAGAAGGACCCCCGCAAGCGCCTGACGCCCACCGGCCGCAAGCTGGCCCAGCTCCCGGTGGACCCGCGGCTGGCCCGCATGGTGCTGGAGGCCGAGCGGAACAACTGCGTCCGCGAGGTGATGGTGATCGCGGCGGCGCTGTCCATCCAGGACCCGCGCGAGCGCCCCTCCGACAAGCAGCAGCAGGCGGACCAGCAGCACGCCCGCTTCAAGGACGAGACCAGCGACTTCCTCACCTATCTGAACCTGTGGCGCTATGTGCGTGAGCAGCAGAAGGCGCTGTCCTCCTCCGCGTTCCGCCGGATGTGCAAGGCGGAGTTCCTGAACTACCTGCGCATACGGGAGTGGCAGGACATCTACTCCCAGCTGCGCACGGTCGCCAAGACCATGGGCATCCAGCTGTCCGAGCAGGACGCGGCCGAGCAGCACATCCACACCTCGCTGCTGGCCGGACTGCTCTCGCACATCGGTCTCAAGGACACCGACAAGAACGAGTACCTGGGCGCGCGCGGCGCCAAGTTCGCCGTCTTCCCGGGCTCGGCGCTGTTCAAGAAGCCGCCGCGCTGGCTGATGTCGGCCGAACTGGTGGAGACCTCCCGCCTGTGGGCGCGGGTGAACGCCAGGGTCGAGCCCGAGTGGATCGAGCCGCTGGCCCAGCACCTGGTCAAGCGCGCGTACAGCGAGCCGCACTGGGAGAAGGACCAGGCCGCGGTGATGGCGTACGAGCGGGTGACGCTCTACGGCGTGCCGATCGTCGCCCAGCGCAAGGTCAACTACGGCCGGATCGACCCGGAGACGAGCCGGGAGCTGTTCATCCGCCATGCGCTGGTGGAGGGCGACTGGCGCACCCACCACCAGTTCTTCCACGACAACCGGAAGCTGCTGGGCGAGGTGGAGGAGCTGGAGCACCGCGCCCGCCGCCGCGACATCCTGGTGGACGACGAGACGCTCTTCGACTTCTACGACCAGCGGCTGCCCGAGCACGTGGTCTCCGGCGCGCACTTCGACTCCTGGTGGAAGCACAAGCGCCGGGAGGCCCCGGAGCTGCTGGACTTCGAGAAGTCCATGCTCATCAACGAGCGGGCGTCGGGCGTCACCAAGGACGACTACCCGGACTCCTGGCGCCAGGGGAAGCTGAAGTTCAAGCTGACGTACCAGTTCGAGCCGGGGGCGGACGCGGACGGCGTCACCGTCCACATCCCGCTCCAGGTGCTCAACCAGGTCACCCCCGAGGGCTTCGACTGGCAGATCCCGGGCCTGCGCGAGGACCTGATCACCGAGCTGATCCGGTCGCTGCCCAAGGCGGTGCGGCGCAACTACGTGCCGGCGCCGAACTACGCGCAGCGCTTCCTGGACATCGCCGTCCCGTTCCAGGAGCCGCTCACCACCGCGCTCGGCCGTGAGCTGCACCGCATGGTCGGGGTGCGGATCGACCCGGCGGACTGGGACTGGTCGAAGGTCCCCGACCATCTGAAGATCACCTTCCGGGTGACCGACGAGCGCCGGCGCAAGCTCGCCGAGGACAAGGACCTGGAAGCGCTCAAGGTGCGGCTCAGGCCCAGGACCCGGGCGGCGATCACCAAGGCGTTCGAGCAGGCCACCGGCGGCGCGGCCGGCGGGTCCGGCGCGGGGGCCGGCGGCGGCTTCGACCAGCGCACCGGGCTGACCCGGTGGACCGTCGGCTCGCTGCCGCGCACCTTCGAGACGCGCCGCGCGGGCCAGCCCGTCAAGGCGTACCCGGCGCTGGTGGACGAGGGCTCGTCGGTGGCCGTGCGGCTCTTCGACACCGAAGCAGAGCAGCGGCGGGCGATGTGGCGCGGCACACGCCGGCTGCTGATGCTGAACATCCCGGTCAACGCGGCGAAGTACGCCCAGGACAAGCTGACCAACCAGCAGAAGCTGGCCCTGTCCCGCAATCCCCACGGCTCGCTGGGCGCGCTCTTCGACGACTGCGTCACGGCGGCCGTCGACCGGCTGATCGCCGTGCACGGCGGGCCGGCGTGGGACGAGGAGTCGTTCCGCAAGCTGTTCGACGCCGTGCGCGCCGACGTGGTGGACGAGACGGTCAAGGCGGTGCGCGGGGTGCAGGAGGTGCTGGCCGCCTGGCAGGCGTGCGAGCGCCGGCTGAAGGCGGTCTCCTCGCCGACGCTGCTGACCTCGCTCACCGACGTCAAGGAGCAGTTGGCCGAGCTGGTGAAGCCGGGCTTCGTCACCGCCCACGGAGTGCGCAGGCTGCCGGACCTGCTGCGCTATCTGGTGGCCGTGGACCGGCGGCTGACCCAGCTGCCCGCCAACGCCGAGCGGGACCGCACCCGGATGGCGAAGGTCCGCGAGATGCGCGAGGAGTACGACTGGCTGCTGGCGGAGCTGGCCCGGGCGCACCCCTCCCGGCCGGTGCCGCAGGAGGTCCTGGACATCCGCTGGATGATCGAGGAGCTCCGGGTGAGCTACTTCGCCCATGCGCTGGGCACGGCGTTCCCGGTGTCGGACAAGCGCATCCTGAAGGCGATCGACGCGGCGGCTCCGTAGGGCCCGCCGCGGGCCGCGCGCTCCCGGGGGCGGCCCCCGGGAGCACCGGTTCGACCAGGACCCCTGACCTGCTGTACAGTCTGTCTTCGCAGCGCAGGAAAGAAAAAGCGCCGCGAAACCTGGTCCTGTGGAGCAGTTTGGAGTGCTCGCCACCCTGTCAAGGTGGAGGCCGCGGGTTCAAATCCCGTCAGGACCGCCGTTCGGCCCGCATGCGTCACGCATGCGGGCCGTTTTGCTGTGCCGCGGCATATTGACGGCGGCATCTGCCGCCGGTACGCAGGAACCCAGAGGGCGGCCCGCCCCGGGGAGTGCACGCGCACGGCCGGAGGTGCACGCATGGTCGAGACGGCGAAGCACAGGACCAGGGCGCTGCTGCGCGCCCATCTGTCGGCCGCGTCGGGCTATCGCCATCTGACCCGCCACTGTCCGATCTGCCATCAGCTGCTGCGGCTGGCCATGGAGCCCGGCGAGGCGCCCGCGCCGTCCGAGTCCCCCGAGCCGGCGGCCGCGGTCGGCGCGGAGGGCGGTGCGGCCGCCACGGAGCCGGGGAGCGCCCCGGAGCGCGTGGAGGTCGTCTGCGTCGCCCACGGCCGGGAGAGCGCCCAGGAGGGCCGCAGGGACGAAAGTCCCCCGCCTCGGTGACCAACGGCGGGTTCACGACCGCCGTGTCGGTGGAAGGCTGAAAATGACTCCGAAGTGGCCGTCGATAACCCCATATCGCAGGGTTCCGCCGGGGACAAGAAGCACACCCTGTGACGGGAGTCACCGAACGAGTTTCGGTGACCGGGGAACTTAACCCCTCCCTACACCCGGTCAATTTAATATGTGCAATTGCACTGTCCGGGGAAGGGTGCCGGAAGGAGAGCCGGCCCCGGGTGCGGCGACCCGCCCCGCGGGGCGCGGACCCCCGGGTCCGGCCCAGGGCCGGGCGTGGGCCCGGAGCCCGGGCCCGGGCTCGGCTCAGGGACCGGACCCGAATCCGGGCCCGGACATAAAAAGATCGCGCTGGACCCGGCGGAGTCCAGCGCGATCGACGACGTGTCCTCGGCGAAGTGCGTCAGAGGGAAATGGAGCCTGTTGGGGCAGGCGCCCGTCGTGTGGAACAGGTGGGCAACGGCCGGGTTGGGGGCCCCGGAATGTGCCCGGTCATGCGTTATTTATGTGGTTGTCAGGCCTCGCTGCGCTGCTGCGGGATGCCCGCGAGCAGGGCGCGGACCTCCGCTTCGCGGTAGCGGCGGTGCCCGCCGAGCGTGCGGATGGACGTGAGCTTGCCGGCCTTGGCCCAGCGCGTGACCGTCTTCGGGTCCACGCGGAACATCGTGGCGACCTCAGCCGGGGTCAGCAGCGGCTCGGCATCAGGGGTGCGAGCGGTCATGAGCGGCCTCCTCGGGAGAACCGAACCATCACGGTTCTTTCCTCTAAATTCTGCACCTTGACCCGCGTTGCCCGAAATGGCGCACGCAGGCCGAGTCGGTTATAGGACGAACGGCTTGTCCTCGGCACTACAACTACACCATCTGTCCAGCCCGGTCGGCCAAACCGATGGAATTGCCCCCTCAGGTGTTCAACCTCGGCGGAAGCCGATGGACCATGCCATAACGGACAGTCACGGCATCGTGACGATCAGTCACGATGATAGATCCGGGACGCCCGCAACGACCAAGAGGTGCAATACCGAGGAATCCACCCTTAAGCGGACACAGGAGCCCCAGCCGGGCTCCTTGTCCTATTTTGACACGAGAGCTAGGGATGGGGGCAAGGCCGGAAAAAGTGCTGTCCGTCACGCTTGTGGCATTGGCCCGGATAGGGACCTACGTCCTGGGCCTCAGCTGGCGAACTGCCGCTCGCGCACGGCCCGCCAGCGGACCGTCAGCCGCTCGTACGCCTCGCCCGCCCGCGTGCCGTCACCCGCGCTGAGCGCTTCCAGTCCCTCGGCCACATCGGCGGCCGAGTGGTCCTCGGCGAGACGATCCTCTCCCAGAGCGTGCACCAGACCGCCGTAGTCCAGCTCCACCAGGGACCGCGGATGGAACTCTTCCAGCCACCGGCCCACATTCTCCAGCCCCTCCAGCAGCGGGCCCTCCTCCAGCGCGTCCCGCAGCGCCTTGAGCCCCCGGGCGACCCGCCGCCGCGCCTGGGCCATCGGGGTGCGGTAGCGCAGCACCGGCGCCTCCGGGTCCTTGACGTACTCCCGCTCCTCGTCGGAGAAGAGCACGAACCAGCGGACCGGCACGTGCCAGGTCGCCGAGCGAATCCACGGCCGGGCGTCCGGATTCCGCTCCCGCCAGCGCTCGTAGTCCGTCACCGCCTGGCGGCGGATCACCGGCGGCAGCACCGCGTCCAGCACCGGCGGCGGCAGTTGCTCCGCGAGCTCGGCGAGCGCCAGCCAGCCGCGCAGCCGGGTCCGCCAGGGACAGACGCAGGTGACACCGTCCACCACCGCCACGAAGGCGTCGCCGCTCTCGTGCACCGGCACCGGTACGGGCGGCACGGGCAGCAAGTCGGCGAGGGAGCGGCGCAGTTCGTCCTGGGCCGTGGGGGTCTCCTCACGGGCCGCGTAGCGGTACCAATGGGACCTCTCGGGCTCGGGAAAGGCGGCCAGAGGTTCATAGACCCGTAGATAGGCCGCGTACGGGACCATCACCGAAGACGCCAGGGCCACGCCTCTACTCCCTCGTCGGTGCCGGACGGTGTCGGAGCCTGCTCCCCGCGCTCCGCGCGGACCCGGGGGCCCGGCGGGGCTGTGCAGATCGTCCCACGTCCGTAGTCCGATAGCGGCACTCCGGTGATCCGAGGGCCGTTCAGGTTCTACTCTGTGGCCGACCGGCCCTCCGGGACCTCTTCCCGCCACAAGCGGGGAACGGCGCCGAGGGCGTTCTCCGCGACTTCGGGAGTCACCACCGTGACCGACGTTCGTCCCACCGTCAGCGCCGACGGCCCCACCGGGCAGAGCGTGCTGTCCACGCTGTTCCGTTCCGAGCAAGGCGGCCATGAGCAGGTCGTCCTCTGCCAGGACCGCGAGACCGGCCTCAAGGCCGTGATCGCCATCCACTCCACCGCCCTCGGACCCGCCCTCGGCGGCACCCGCTTCCACGCGTACGGCTCCGAGGAGGAGGCGGTGCTGGACGCGCTCAACCTCTCCCGGGGCATGTCCTACAAGAACGCCCTCGCGGGGCTGAACCACGGCGGCGGCAAGGCCGTCATCATCGGCGACCCCGAGACGGTCAAGACCGAGGAACTCCTGCTCGCCTACGGCCGCTTCGTGGCCTCGCTCGGCGGGCGTTACGTCACCGCCTGCGATGTCGGCACCTATGTCGCCGACATGGACGTGGTGGCCCGCACGTGCCAGTGGACCACCGGCCGCTCCCCCGAGGGCGGCGGCGCCGGCGACTCCTCGGTGCTCACCGCCTACGGCGTCTTCCAGGGCATGCGCGCCAGCGCCCAGCACCTGTGGGGCGACCCCACGCTGCGCGGCCGCCGGGTCGGCGTCGCCGGCGTCGGCAAGGTCGGCCACCACCTCGTCGCCCACCTCCTGGAGGACGGCGCCGAGGTCGTGATCACGGACGTCAGAGCCGCCTCCGTGGAGGCCGTGCGCCGGCGCCACCCGCAGGTCACCGCCGTCGCGGACACGGACGCGCTGATCCGCGCCGACCTGGACGTCTACGCCCCGTGCGCGCTCGGCGGCGCCCTCAACGACGCCACGGTGCCGGCCCTGACCGCGAAGGTCGTCTGCGGCGCCGCCAACAACCAGCTCGCCCACCCGGGGGTCGAGAAGGACCTCGCGGACCGCGGCGTCCTCTACGCGCCCGACTATGTGGTGAACGCCGGTGGCGTCATCCAGGTCGCGGACGAGCTGCACGGTTTCGACTTCGACCGGGCCAAGGCGAAGGCGTCTCGGATCTTTGACACGACTTTGGCCATATTTGATCGGGCGAAGGCGGACGGCATCCCGCCGGCCGCCGCGGCCGACCGGCTCGCCGAGCAGCGGATGGCGGAGGCGCGGGCCCAGTCCTGATCACGGACCGAGCCCGGCCCCTGAGCGCGGGGACCGTTCGGTCCCCGCGCCCCCGGGCCCCGGGGACGGCCGCTTTCGGCGTACGAGGGCCGGGTGCGGCCGTCCCGCGGCGCGCGGTGGGACGGACCCGCGAGAGACTTCTCACGCCCCATCGGCGGGTCGATGCCCGACAGAAGGTAAAATCGAAGCTGACCAGCGAGGACAGGGCTCCTCGTAGGTTCTGCTGCGTGGCGCGTCCTGCGGGCGACGTACCGTATGGCCGCGGAAGCAGGTACCGTTGAAGCCCTACGGACCGGTCTCTCCCTCGAGAGCCCGCTCCAACTCATGAACGCGTGTGTCAAGACTCTGGGGCCGTCGAGCCCCGTCGTTGAGGGGGTCGAGCCATGGGGCGCGGCCGGGCCAAGGCCAAGCAGACTAAGGTCGCCCGCCAGCTGAAGTACAACAGCGGTGGGACGGACCTGTCACGCCTGGCCGAGGAGCTGGGCGCATCGACGTCGAAGCAGCCGCCGAATGGCGAGCCGTTCGAGGACGATGAGCTGGACGACGACCCGTACGCACAGTACGCGGATCGCTACAACGTAGAGGACGAAGAGGACGACCAGTCCGACTCGTCCGCTCTGCGGCGGCGCGCCTGACTTCAGGCGTCCCACAGCACGACCACTGACCCGGTTCGGAGCTCACCTCCGGACCGGGTTCTGTGCTGCCCGGGGGCGGCACGGAACCCCGGCCGGGAGCCGCGGCGGCCCGGCGCGATGCCGCCGCGGGGTTCCGGCCGGGAGCCGCGGGGCCCCGGCCCGGGGCCACCGCGGGCCGGTTCTCAGCTCGCGTAGTCACCGATCATCCCGACCGGCCCGGCGTGCTCACCGCTCTCCGCGCGATCGGTGATCTCACCGGCGACCCAGGCGTCGACCCCCCGGTCCGCCAGCGTGGTGAGCGCCACGTCCACCGACTCCGCGGGCACCACGGCCATCATGCCGACGCCCATGTTGAGCGTCTTCTCCAGCTCCGGCCGAGCGACCTCGCCGACCGCCCCGACCAGGTCGAACACCGCGCCGGGGGCCCAGGTTGCGCGGTCGACGACGGCGTGCAGCCCGTCCGGGATCACCCGGGCCAGGTTGTTGGCCAGCCCACCGCCGGTGATGTGCGAGTACGCGTGCACCTCGGCGGTGCGGGTGAGCGCCAGGCAGTCCAGCGAGTAGATCCTGGTGGGCTCCAGCAGCTCCTCGCCGAGGGTGCGGCCGAACTCCGGAACCTCCCGGTCCAGCGCCCATCCCGCACGGTCGAAGAGGACATGCCGAACGAGCGAGTACCCGTTCGAGTGAAGTCCGGAGGACGCCATCGCGATCACGGCGTCACCCGTACGGATGCGATCCGCGCCCAGCAGCCGGTCGGCCTCGACCACGCCGGTGCCGGCGCCCGCGACATCGAACTCGTCCGGGCCCAGCAGCCCGGGGTGCTCCGCCGTCTCGCCGCCGACCAGGGCGCAGCCGGCGAGGACGCAGCCCTCGGCGATGCCCTTGACGATGGCGGCGACCCGCTCGGGGTGGACCTTGCCGACGCAGATGTAGTCGGTCATGAACAGCGGTTCGGCACCGCACACCACGATGTCGTCCATGACCATGGCGACCAGGTCGTGACCGATCGTGTCGTAGACGCCCATCCGCCGGGCGATGTCGACCTTGGTGCCGACGCCGTCCGTGGCGGAGGCGAGCAGCGGGCGCTCGTAGCGCTTGAGGGCGCTCGCGTCGAAGAGGCCGGCGAAGCCGCCGAGGCCGCCGACGACCTCCGGGCGGGTGGCCTTCTTCACCCACTCCTTCATCAGCTCGACCGCGCGGTCGCCCGCCTCGATGTCGACGCCCGCGGCGGCGTAGCTCGCCCCACCGCCGCCGTTTCCGGCACCACTGGTTCCGGCAGAGCCGTTTCCGGCATCGCTGTTTCCGGACATAGCAGACATGGGAGGTTCTTTCGGGTCGTGGTTACGGGCGGCGCAGCGCGTCGGCGCCGCCGACACCGGCCGTGAGCGTCCGGACGCCGTCGGGGTCGGTCTTGGCCTGCCCGCCCGGCTCGGGCTCCAGCAGGTGCTTCCCCAGCAGCTCCGGGTCCGGCAGCGCCATCGGGTACTCGCCGTCGAAGCAGGCGCGGCAGAGGTTCGGCTTGCCGATGGTGGTCGCCTCGACCATGGCGTCGAGGGAGATGTACGCCAGCGAGTCGGCGCCCAGCGACTTGCCGATCTCCTCGACGGACAGCCCGTTGGCGATCAGCTCCGCGCGGGTGGCGAAGTCGATGCCGAAGAAGCAGGGCCACTTGATCGGCGGCGAGGAGATCCGGATGTGGACCTCGGCGGCGCCGGCCTCGCGCAGCATCCGGACCAGCGCGCGCTGGGTGTTGCCGCGGACGATCGAGTCGTCGACGACCACCAGGCGCTTGCCCCGGATGACCTCCTTGAGGGGGTTGAGCTTGAGCCGGATGCCCAGCTGGCGAATGGTCTGGCTGGGCTGGATGAAGGTCCGGCCCACGTACGAGTTCTTTACCAGCCCGGAGCCGTACGGGATGCCGCTCGCCTCGGCGTAGCCCACGGCGGCGGGGGTGCCGGACTCCGGGGTCGCTATCACCAGGTCGGCCTCGGCCGGAGCCTCGGCGGCCAGCCGGCGGCCCATCTCCACCCGCGAGAGATAGACGTTGCGGCCGGCGATGTCGGTGTCGGGGCGGGCGAGGTAGACGTACTCGAAGACACAGCCCTTGGGGCGGGCCTCGGCGAAGCGGGAGGAGCGCAGCCCGTCCTCGTCGACGGCGATCAGCTCACCGGGCTCGATCTCGCGGATGAAGGAGGCGCCGACGATGTCGAGGGCGGCGGTCTCGCTCGCCACGACCCAGCCGCGCTCCAGCCGGCCCAGCACCAGCGGGCGGATGCCCTGCGGGTCGCGGGCGGCGTAGAGGGTGTGCTCGTCCATGAAGACCAGCGAGAAGGCGCCCTGCACGGTGGGCAGGACCTTGGTGGCGGCGGCCTCGACGGTCATCGGCTTGCCGTCGTCGTCGGCCTGGCCGGCGAGGAGGGCGGTCACCAGATCGGTGTCGTTGGTCGCCGCGACCTGGGTGGCGCGTCCGTTGTCGCGGGGCAGGGCCGCGACCATCTCGGCCAGCTCGGCGGTGTTCACGAGATTGCCGTTGTGACCCAGCGCGATCGAGCCGTGGGCGGTCGCGCGGAAGGTCGGCTGGGCGTTCTCCCACACCGAGGCACCGGTCGTCGAGTAGCGGGCGTGGCCCACCGCGATATGACCTTGGAGCGAGCTGAGCGAGGTCTCGTCGAAGACTTGGGAGACCAGACCCATGTCCTTGAAGACGAGGATCTGCGAGCCGTTGCTCACCGCGATGCCCGCGGACTCCTGTCCTCGGTGCTGTAGCGCGTACAGCCCGAAATAGGTGAGTTTGGCGACCTCTTCTCCCGGCGCCCAGACTCCGAAGACGCCACATGCGTCCTGGGGGCCTTTCTCGCCGGGAAGGAGATCGTGGTTGAGTCGTCCGTCACCACGTGGCACGCCACCGAGTCTAGGCCAGATCGGGGAATCGTCCGAACCGGGTGGGGCACCGCAATGGGGGTACTACGGGGTTACGTGCTCGAATGAGGCGAGAATCACTCAGCTCGCGGACACGGAGTGAGCGCGGGATTACGCACGGACGACGGGAAGGGGTCGGGAAGCCGCCCCTTTCTTTGCCTTTTCCGACTTTGCGCGGGCCTTTTCGGCCTTTTCGCATTTCAGCGGAGCACGGGGAGGTGGGCCGCCAGGTCCGCGCGCTCCCCGCTGGCGGTCACCGCCGCGGAATCCAGCGCGTCCGCCCACCCCACGCGGCCGGTGGCCAGGCGCAGCCAGGTCAGCGGGTCGGTCTCCACCACGTTCGGCGGGGTGCCCCGGGTGTGCCGGGGGCCCTCGACGCACTGGACCACGGCATACGGCGGGACGCGCACCTCGACCGATCCGCCGGGGGCCGCGGCGGCCAGGGCATCGGCCAGCAGCCGTACGGTCGCGGCCAACGCCTGGCGCTCCAGGGGCACTTCGGTGCCCGTGGCGCGGGCGAGGTCGTCGGCGTGCACGACGAGCTCCACGAGCCGGGTGACCAGGAAGTCGGCCGCGCGCAGGGTCCCGAGCCGGATGTGGACGACACGGGCCGGCTCCGCCGCCCGGTCCAGGACGGCCGCCAGCTCCTCGGCGGCGGCGTCCAGCCGGGCGGCCGGGTCGGGGGTCCGGGCGGCGGCGTCCCGGGTGTCCTCGTCCAGCGCGCCGGCGATCCGTTCGGTGGACCGCGCCCAGGTGACGAGGTCCAGCTCGTCCCGGGCGGGCCGCGGCCGCTCCTCGGACCCCGCCAGGGCGCGCGGCACCGCTTCGACCTGCCGGGCGATGTGCGTCAGCAGCGCGCGTACGTCCCAGCCGGGCAGCCCCGAGGGCCGGGACAGCTCCGGCTCCCCCAGCTCGCGCGCCACATCCCGTACGGCGTCCAATTGCGCGGTCAGCGCGGCCCGCACCTTCGCGGGGTCGTGACGGCGGGCCCGGGGCTTGCTCGCGGACGGCATGGCCCGAGCTTAAGGGCCCCGCTCCCCACCAGGGGGAACGGGGCCCCGCCGATCAGGCGAACAGCGCCGGAATCGTGGCCTCGTGCGCCGCGCGCAGCTCGCTCAGCGGCAGCACGAACTGCCCCTGCACGTCGACCGCGTCGCCGTCCACCACGCCGACGCGGGTCGCGGGCAGCCCGCGCGCCCCGCACATGTCCGTGAACCGCAGCTCCTCGCTGCGCGGCACCGCGACGACCGCACGGCCCGCGGACTCGGAGAACAGGAACGTGAACGCGTCCAGACCGTCCGGGACGATCAGCCGAGCGCCCTTGCCGCCGCGCAGACACGACTCCACGACCGCCTGGATCAGACCGCCGTCCGACAGGTCGTGCGCCGCGTCCACCATGCCGTCGCGCGAGGCCGAGATCAGGATCTCGGCCAGCAGCTTCTCGCGACCGAGGTCCACCTTCGGCGGCAGCCCGCCGAGGTGGCCGTGGACGACCTCCGCCCAGGCCGAGCCGCCGAACTCCGCCGCCGTGTCGCCGAGCAGATAGAGCAGCTGCCCCTCCTCGGCGAAGCCGATCGGCGTGCGGCGCGTGACGTCGTCGATCACACCGAGCACCGCGACCACGGGCGTCGGATGGATCGCCGTCTCTCCGGTCTGGTTGTAGAGCGAGACATTGCCGCCGGTCACCGGCGTGCCCAGGGCCAGGCAGCCGTCCGCGAGGCCGCGCGTCGCCTCCGCGAACTGCCACATCACCGCCGGGTCCTCGGGCGAGCCGAAGTTCAGGCAGTTGGAGATGGCGAGCGGCCTGGCGCCGGCCGCGGCGACATTGCGGTACGACTCGGCGAGCGCCAACTGCGCGCCCGCGTACGGGTCGAGCTTGGCGTACCGGCCGTTGCCGTCCGTGGACACCGCGACGCCGAGGTTCGTCTCCTCGTCGATGCGGATCACACCGGAGTCCTCCGGCTGCGCCAGCACGGTGTTGCCCTGCACGAAGCGGTCGTACTGGTCGGTGATCCAGGACTTGGACGCCTGGTTCGGCGAGGCCACGACCTTCAGGACCTGCTCGCGCAGCTCCGCCGCGTCCGCCGGGCGGGGCAGCGCGCCCGCGTCGTCGGCCTGCAGCGCGTCCTGCCACGCGGGACGGGCGTACGGGCGCTCGTACACCGGGCCCTCGTGCGCCACCGTGCGCGGCGGCACGTCCACGATCTGCTCGCCGTGCCAGAAGATCTCCAGCCGCTCGCCGTCCGTCACCTCGCCGATGACGCTGGCCAGGACGTCCCACTTCTCGCAGATCTCCAGGAAGCGGTCGATCTTCTCTGGGCGCACGATGGCACACATGCGCTCCTGCGACTCGCTCATGAGGATCTCCTCGGGCGAGAGGGTGGAGTCGCGCAGCGGCACGGTGTCCAGCTCGACCCGCATGCCGCCCGAACCGGCGCTCGCCAGCTCGCTGGTGGCGCAGGACAGACCCGCGCCGCCCAGGTCCTGGATGCCCTCGACGAGGTTCTCCCGGAAGATCTCCAGGGTGCACTCGATCAGCAGCTTCTCCTGGAACGGGTCGCCGACCTGGACCGCGGGGCGCTTGGTGGGCCGGCCCGTGCCGGAGGCGCTGTCGCCCGCGTCCTCGAAGGTCTCGGAGGCGAGCACGGAGACGCCGCCGATGCCGTCGCCACCGGTGCGGGCGCCGTACAGGACCACCTTGTTGCCGGCGCCGGACGCCTTCGCCAGGTGGATGTCCTCGTGCTTCATCACGCCCACGCACAGGGCGTTGACCAGCGGGTTTCCCTGGTAGCAGGGGTCGAAGACGACCTCGCCGCCGATGTTCGGCAGGCCCAGGCAGTTGCCGTAGCCACCGATGCCCGCGACCACGCCGGGCAGCACCCGCCTGGTGTCGGGGTGGTCGGCCGCGCCGAACCGCAGCGGGTCCATCACGGCGACCGGGCGGGCGCCCATGGCCAGGATGTCGCGGACGATGCCGCCGACGCCGGTGGCCGCGCCCTGGTACGGCTCGATGTACGAGGGGTGGTTGTGCGACTCGACCTTGAAGGTCACGGCGTAGCCCTGGCCGACGTCGACGACGCCCGCGTTCTCGCCGATGCCGACGAGCAGCGCGTCGCTGGCGGGGGCCTTCTCGCCGAACTGCCGCAGGTGCACCTTGCTGGACTTGTACGAGCAGTGCTCGGACCACATGACCGAGTACATGGCGAGCTCGGCGCCGGTGGGGCGGCGGCCGAGGATGGCCCGGATGCGCTCGTACTCGTCCTGCTTCAGCCCGAGTTCGGCCCAGGGCTGCTCGACGTCCGGCGTCTCCTGTGCGTGCTTGACGGTGTCGAGACTCATGAGGTGACCAGCTTCTTGAGGATCGAGGTGAAGAACCCGAGGCCGTCCGTGCCGCCGGTGCCGACCTGCGGGTCGACGGCGTGCTCGGGGTGCGGCATGAGGCCGACGACGTTGCCCGCCTCGTTGGTGACACCGGCGATGTCCCGCAGCGAGCCGTTGGGGTTGCCGTCCAGGTAGCGGAAGGCGACCCGCCCCTCGGCCTCCAGCATGTCCAGCGTCCGCTCGTCGGCCACATAGCGGCCGTCCATGTTCTTGAGCGGGATGCGGATCTCCTGGCCGGCGGTGTAGTCGGCGGTCCAGGCGGTGTCCGCGCTCTCCACCCGCAGCCGCTGCTCGCGGCAGATGAAGTGCAGATGGTCGTTGCGCAGCATCGCGCCGGGCAGCAGATGCGTCTCGGTGAGCACCTGGAAGCCGTTGCAGATGCCCAGCACCGGCAGCCCGGCGCGGGCCTGGTCCACCAGGGTCTCCATCACGGGCGAGAAGCGGGAGATGGCCCCGGCCCGCAGGTAGTCGCCGTACGAGAACCCGCCGGGCAGCACGACGGCGTCGACCTGCTTGAGGTCCTTGTCCCGGTGCCACAGGGCGACGGGCTCGGCCCCGGCGCGGCGCACCGCGCGGTGCGTGTCCCGGTCGTCGAGGCTGCCGGGGAAGGTGACGACCCCGATCCGAGCGGTCACCGCTCCTCCACCTTCACGGTGAAGTCCTCGATGACGGTGTTGGCGAGGAAGGTTTCCGCCATCTCGTGGATGCGGGCGAGGGCGGTCTCGTCGACCGGCCCGTCGACCTCCAGTTCGAAGCGCTTCCCCTGGCGGACATCCGCGATGCCCTCGAAGCCCAGCCGGGGCAGTGCACGCTGCACCGCCTGTCCCTGGGGGTCGAGGATCTCCGGCTTGAGCATGACGTCGACGACGACGCGTGCCACGGTCACTCCCGGTGGTGTGGTGCGTGAGTTGACAACACCGTACCCCGCCCGAAAATCTACGCGGGTAGATATGCGGGCGGTATCCGGGGCGCTCCATCACGTTTACGCATCGGGCCCGGTAACCGGCGGCGAAAAATCGGGAAAACCCCGGGGGCGGTCATTGCTCCATGACACGCGGACGAAATTACCTGGGCTTCCCAATGCAATGCCGCCCGCTGTACAAATGAAAAAGGCTGGTTTCCGAACATCCGGCCTTCCGCGGCATGCCGTGTCATCGCACGTCATCGCGGAGAAGGCCGCCCGAAAGGACCGATATCCGTGGCACAGCGCGTAGTGGTCACACTCTCCGACGACATCGACGGCGGGGAAGCGGCGGAGACGGTCATCTTCGGCCTCGACGGCAAGTCCTACGAGATCGATCTCAACTCCGCCAACGCGAAGAAACTCCGCGGCACCCTCGCCCCGTACGTGGCCGCCGGCCGCAAGCGCTCGGCCTCCGGCAAGGCGTACCACCGGACCGCCGTCGCCCCGGACCCGGCGGCCGTGCGGGCCTGGGCCCGCTCCAACGGCATGGAGGTGCCGCCGCGGGGCCGCATCCCGAAGAAGGTCTACGAGGCGTTCAACGCCGCGGGTTGAGGGGCGAGCGGGCCCGGACGCCGGGGCCCGCGGAGCCGACTTGCGCGACACCCGGGGTGATCAGCTAAAGTCTGGAGCACGCCGAGGGGCGAGGCCGAAAAGGCCGAAACCCCGAGGAGTCACGCGGGTGTAGCTCAGTAGTAGAGCGCCCCCTTTCCAAGGGGGAGGCGCAGTGTGCGATCCCTGTCACCCGCTCTCATCACTTACCGACCACTCCGGTGGATCAGGTAGAGTGGTGTTCGCGCCGAACGGTGAGAGCCGTTCGGAGGCAATGCGGACGTGGCTCAGTTGGTAGAGCATCACCTTGCCAAGGTGAGGGTCGCGAGTTCGAATCTCGTCGTCCGCTCAGTGGAAAGGCCCCGATCGGGAAACCGATCGGGGCC
>NZ_JBPQTV010000123.1:0-17352 GCF_051386515.1 Streptomyces sp. URMC 123
CCGCGGCGCGGCGGGCCGGGGCGGGTCGCGCGGGGGCGGCCCCGCTGGGGGCTGCGGCTCGCCACGGCCGTCTCCGTCCTGGTGCTCACGGCCAGCGGGGTCGGGCACGCGATGGTCGCCGGGCTCGACACCGGACTGCACCGGATCGACCCGTTCCGGGGGCTGGGCGAGCGGCCCCGGGCCAGCAAGGGGCTGAACTTCCTGCTGGTCGGCACGGACGGCCGCGAGGAGATCACCTCGGTGCACAAGGAGCTCTACCGGCTCGGCGGCGCGCCCTGCAACTGCACCGACACCGTGATGCTGGTGCATCTGTCGGCCGACAAGCGCCGGGTGAGCGTGGTCAGCATCCCCCGGGACACGTATGCCGAGCTGCCCGAGCACACCGACCCGGCCACCGGCCAGAAGCGGCCGGCCCGGCCGGACAAGCTCAACGCCGCGTACTCGCACGGCGGCCCGCAGCTGACCGTACGGACGGTCGAGCGGCTGACCGGCGTCCACATCGACCACTATCTGGAGGTCGACTTCATCAGCTTCATGCAGACCGTGGACGTGCTCGGCGGGGTCGAGGTGTGCACGCCGCGGCCGCTGAAGGACGACAACACCGGGCTGGACATCCCGGCCGGCACCAGCAGGCTGCGCGGCGGCCAGGCCCTGCAGTACGTCCGCTCCCGGTATGTCGACGGCGGCTCCGACCTCGGCCGGATGCAGCGCCAGCAGCGCTTCCTGGCGGCGCTGGTGCACGAGGTGACCAGCAGCGGGGTGCTGATGAACCCGGTGAAGCTCAACAAGGTCACCACCACCCTGCTCGACTCCGTACGGGCCGACCACGGCCTGGGCTCCGACGAGATGCTGGCGCTCGGGCGGGCCATGCGGGGCTTCACCACCGAGTCGTCGGAGTTCACCTCCGTGCCGATCGCCAACCCCGCGCACCAGGTGCCCGGCCTCGGCTCCACCGTGCAGTGGGACGGGCCCAAGGCGGAGAAGCTGTTCGCCGCGCTGCGCGAGGACCGGCCGCTGGCGTCCCAGCGGACCAAGCGGAAGCGGGGCACCCCGGTGGACGTGTCCCCGCGGCAGATCCGCGTCCAGGTGGACAACGCGACCACGGCGGCGGGCCTGGGCCAGCGGATCGACCAGGCGCTGCGCCGCACCGGCTTCGACACGACGGGGCTGCCGGGCAACGCGGCCCCGGGGGCGGGGACGGCGGGCCGCACGGTGATCAGTTACGACCCGGGGTGGGACCGCTCGGCCCGTACGCTGGCGGCGGCCCTGCCGGGGGCCGAGCTGCGGAGCGTGCCGGGACACGGGCCGGTGATGCGGGTCACCCTGGGCACGGACGCCCAGCAGGTGCGCGAGGTGCGGTTCACCGATCCGCTGGCGGGCGGCGAGTTCGCGGCGCTCACGGGGGACCAGGTGGTGTGCGCGTGAGGCGGCGCGGCCGTACGGGGGCGTTCCCCGGCGTACGGGGGCGGGCGCGGGCCGGCTGTCAGTCGGAGATGCCGTCGGCCGCGCGCTGCTCGCGCAGCTCCATGATCGCCCGGCGGCGCGCCAGCCGGTGCGTACGGCGGATCTGCGCCTCCTGGAAGCGCCGCCGGTCCTGCTCGGTCTCCGGGATCACCGGCGGTACGGACCGGGGCTTGCCGTCGGCGTCCACGGCCGCGAAGACCAGATACGCGCTGCCGACCTGGGTGGCGGGCGCGGACTCGTTCCAGCGCTCGGCCAGCACCCGTACCCCGATCTCCATCGAGGACCGGCCGGTCCAGTTGCACTGCGCCTTCACATGGACGAGGTCGCCGACCCTGACCGGGGCCAGAAAGGCCATTTCGTCCATGGAGGCCGTGACGGCCGGCCCGCCGGAGTGACGGCCGGCGACCGCGCCCGCGGCGTCGTCCACCAGCTTCATGATCACGCCACCGTGCACCGTTCCCAGGAGATTGGTGTCACTCGCCGTCATGATGTGCGACAGCGTGGTGCGGGAAGCGGAGGTCGGCTTGCCGGGAAGGTCGTTCTCCGGGGCCGTTGCCTGATCGGTCATGGCCACCACCTTAATGCGACCGATGGAGAGCCCCTCTCGATCACTTTTGCATCAGGTCTGCTACAGGGGTGCCCCGAATCGACACCTGGTCTATAAGACGGCCGCCGAGGAAGGCACACTTCCCCGTATGAACGATTGGCCCGAGGGAAGGACCGGCGACCGCCGGGACGGTTATGGACGCGGCGCGGACGGCGACGCGCAGGCCGCGCGCGTGATGCGCCACGTCCAGCGGGGCGCCGCACCGCGGCCGCCGCACCCCCCGCGGCCCCCGCACGCCGAGCCGCCGCTGCCGCCGGAGCTGTCGCCCCGGCGCGCCTCCGTCCCGCGCCAGCCCTCCGCCGGCTACGGCCAGGGCGCACCGGTCCAGGACTCCGGCCACGGCCCCGGCCAGGGCGGCTACAGCCAGGGCCAGGTCTACGGCGGTGCCGGCGGCGGCCGGGGCGGCGCCGGCGGTGGGCGCCCGCGCACCCCCGGCTCCGGCCGGCCGCCGCGCGCCACCGCGCCCAACTGGGGCAAGCGCCTCAAGGTCGGCGCGATCACCCTCGTCGTGGCCCTCCTCGCGGTCTCCATCGGCACCTACTTCTGGGCCGACTCCAAGCTGCGCCGCGAGGTCGATCTGAGCAAGGTCGAGGAGCGGCCGCAGAGCGGCAAGGGCACCACGTACCTGATCGTGGGCTCCGACAGCCGCGAGGGCATGTCCGACGAGGAGAAGAAGAAGCTCCACACCGGCTCCGCCGAGGGCAAGCGCACCGACTCGATGATGCTGCTGCACACCGGCGACAACGGCACCACCATGATCTCGCTGCCCCGTGACTCCTGGGTGACCATCCCGGCCTTCCGGGGGTCGGAGTCGGGCAAGCAGCGCCCCTCGCCGGGCGCCAACAAGCTGAACGCCGCGTACTCCATCGACGGCCCCCAGCTGCTGGTGCGCACCATCGAGTACAACACCGGCCTCAAGATCGACCACTACGCCGAGATCGGCTTCGCCGGCTTCGCGAAGATCGTGGACGCGATGGGCGGGGTCGAGCTCGACATCCCGCAGGACATCAAGGACGAGAAGTCCGGCGCCGACCTCAAGAAGGGCCGGCAGACCCTGAACGGCGAGCAGTCCCTGGCCTTCGTGCGCACCCGCTACGCGCTCCAGGGCAGCGACCTGGACCGCACCAAGAACCAGCAGAAGTTCCTGGCCGCGCTGGCGAGCCAGACGGCGACGCCGAGCACGATCCTCAACCCGTTCGCGCTCTACCCGACGCTGGGCGCCGGCCTCGACACGCTGCTCGTGGACAAGGACATGGGCCTGTGGGACCTGAAGGACATGTTCTTCGCGATGAAGGAGGTCTCCAGCGGTGGCGGCACCTCGATGAACATGCCCCTGGCGGGCCCGGCGCCGCAGGGCTCCCTCAAGTGGGACATGTCCCGGGTCAAGCCGCTGATGGACCAGCTCAGGAACGACCAGAAGGTCACCGTCAAGGGCGACTGACGACGGCTCGCCCGCGCCCCGGGCCGGGCACGCGGAAGGGCCCCCGCCGGATCGGCGGGGGCCCTTTCCCATGCTTGCGGTGCGAAGGCTACTTCGGCAGGTTGCGGGCCATCACGATCCGCTGGACCTGGTTGGTGCCCTCGTAGATCTGCGTGATCTTCGCGTCGCGCATCATGCGCTCCACGGGGTAGTCCCGGGTGTAGCCGTAGCCGCCGAGGAGCTGGACGGCGTCGGTGGTGATCTCCATCGCGACGTCCGAGGCGAAGCACTTCGCCGCGGCGCCGAAGAAGGTGAGGTCGCCGTCGAGGCGCTCGGACTTCGCCGCGGCGGAGTACGTGAGCTGGCGGGCCGCCTCCAGCTTCATCGCCATGTCGGCGAGCATGAACTGCACGCCCTGGAAGTCGGCGATCGGCTTGCCGAACTGCTTGCGCTCCTGGACGTAGCCCTTGGCGTAGTCCAGCGCGCCCTGCGCGATGCCCAGCGCCTGCGCCGCGATGGTGATGCGGGTGTGGTCGAGGGTCTTCATCGCGGTGGCGAAGCCGGTGCCCTCCTCGCCGATCATGCGGTCGGCGGGGATGCGGACGTTGTCGAGGTAGACCTCGCGCGTCGGGGAGCCCTTGATGCCGAGCTTCTTCTCCGGGGCGCCGAAGGACACGCCCTCGTCGGACTTCTCGACGACGAACGCCGAGATGCCCTTCGACCGCTTCTCGGGGTCGGTGACGGCCATCACGGTGTAGTACTCGCTGACGCCGGCGTTGGTGATCCAGCGCTTCACGCCGTTGAGGACGTAGTGGTCGCCGTCCCGGACCGCCTTGGTCTTCATGCCGGCGGCGTCCGAGCCCGCGTCCGGCTCGGAGAGGCAGTACGAGAACATCGCGTCGCCCTTGGCCAGTGGGCCCAGGTACTTCTTCTTCAGCTCCTCGGAGCCGGAGAGCACGACCGGCAGCGAGCCGAGCTTGTTGACCGCCGGGATCAGGGAGGAGGAGGCGCAGACGCGGGCCACCTCCTCGATCACGATCACGGTGGCGAGCGCGTCCGCGCCCGCTCCGCCGTAGGTCTCGGGGACGTGGACGGCGTGCAGGTCGTTGGTGACCAGCGCGTCGAGCGCCTCCTGGGGGAAGCGCGCCTCCTCGTCCACCTCGGCGGCGAACGGCGCGATCTTCGCCTCGGCGAGCGAGCGCACCGACTCGCGGAGCATGTCGTGCTCCTCCGAGGGCCGGTAGAGGTCGAATTCGGTGGAACCCGCCAAGGTTTCTCACTCCCCTGAAAGCCAACTGCACAGCTAACTACCGTTAAGTAACCCAATCCTATGGGCGCCGCCCGGCCCGGGATACGTGAGCTTGACGACAGGCGGGGCGCGGCGGCGCCGCCTCGTCCGGAGGTCCGGACGGCGGCTGGGTGTGACGGGCGGGGGACAGTTACTGGAGTGCCCGTCGCGGAGCCCGACTATGCTCGGTCAGCGCAATTCAGCCCCTCCGCACCATGGAGCACGTATGGCACCGAAGATCACCGTGATCGGCACCGGCTATCTGGGTGCCACCCACGCCGCTGCCATGGCGGAGCTGGGCTTCGAGGTGCTGGGCCTCGACATCGTCCCGGAGAAGGTCGAGCTGCTCTCCTCGGGCCGGGCGCCGATGTACGAGCCCGGGCTGGAGGAGCTGCTGCGCCGCCATGTCGCGGGGCTGGAGGGCTCCAGCGGCCGGCTGCGCTTCACCACCTCCTGGGAGGAGGCGGGCGAATTCGGTGACATCCACTTCATCTGCGTGAACACTCCGCAGAAGCGGAACGAGTACGCCTGCGACATGAGCCATGTGGACAGCGCCGTGGAGCTGCTGGCGCCCCGGCTGCGGCGGCCCTGCCTGGTGGTCGGCAAGTCCACCGTGCCGGTGGGCAGCGCGGCGGGGCTGGCGGCCCGGCTGGCCGAGCTCGCCCCGGCGGGCGGCGACGCCGAGCTCGCCTGGAACCCCGAGTTCCTGCGGGAGGGCTTCGCCGTCCAGGACACCCTGCACCCGGATCGGATCGTGGTCGGTGTCGCCTCCGAGCGCGCGGAGAAGCAGCTGCGGGAGGTTTACGCGGCGCCGATCGCAGAAGGCACACCCTTCGTCGTCACCGACTTCCCGACCGCGGAACTGGTGAAGACCGCCGCGAACTCCTTCCTCGCCACGAAGATCTCCTTCATCAACGCCATGGCCGAGGTGTGCGAGGCCGCGGACGGCGACGTGGTCAAGCTGGCCGAGGCCATCGGGCACGACGAGCGGATCGGCCGCAAGTTCCTGCGGGCCGGGATCGGCTTCGGCGGCGGCTGCCTGCCCAAGGACATCCGTGCCTTCATGGCGCGCGCCGGTGAGCTCGGCGCCGACCAGGCGCTGACCTTCCTGCGCGAGGTCGACTCGATCAACATGCGGCGCCGCGGGCACATGGTGGAGCTGGCCCGGGAGGCGGTGGGGGGCGGCTTCCTCGGCAAGCGGGTCGCCGTGCTGGGCGCCACCTTCAAGCCCGACTCGGACGACGTGCGCGACTCCCCCGCGCTCAACGTGGCCGGCCAGATCCACCTCCAGGGCGGCCAGGTGACCGTCTACGACCCCAAGGGCATGGAGAACGCCCGCCGGCTGTTCCCCACCCTCGGCTACGCCGCGACGGCGCGGGAGGCGGTCGTGGGCGCCCATGTCGTGCTCCATCTGACCGAGTGGAGCGAGTTCCGCGAGCTGGACCCGGAGGAGCTGGGCGCGGTGGTCTCCGAGCGCCGGCTGCTGGACGGCCGCAACGCGCTGGACGCCGAGCGGTGGCGCGAGGCGGGCTGGACGTTCCGGGCGATGGGCCGGCCGCGGGCGTAAATCTCGTACGGGGGCCGGCCGCGGGCGTACGACCCGTACGGGGGCCGGCGCCCGGTCGCGCACCCGGAAGGCGGGCCCCCGGATGCGCTGCCGGCCCCGGGCTTCAGCCGTCGAGCTGCTCGATGGTGGCGTTCGACGGCCCGCGCCGCGGATCGGCCTGGATCGACCGGGCGACGTCCTCGGCGGCGCGCACCGTACGGACCGCGTTCTGCCAGGTGAGCTTGGCGAGGTCGGCGCGCGACCAGCCCCGGCCCAGCAGCTCCGCGATCAGCCGGGGGTAGCCGGAGACGTCGTCCAGGCCGGCCGGGAGGAACGGGGTGCCGTCGTAGTCGCCGCCGATGCCGATGTGGTCGACGCCGGCGACCTCGCGCATGTGGTCGAGGTGGTCGGCGACCGTGGCGACGGTGGCGACCGGCCGCGGGTTGGCCTCCTCGTACGCGCGCCGCACGGCCGTGGCGGCCTCGCCGGTGTCCAGCGGGTCGAACCCGTGGGCGTGCAGGTGCTCGTCCGCCGCCACCGTCCACTCGATGGCCGCCGGCAGCACGAACTTCGGCACGAAGGTGACCATGGCGATGCCGCCGTTGGCGGGGAGGGAGGCCAGGACGTCGTCGGGGACGTTGCGCGGGTGGTCGCAGACGGCCCGCGCCGAGGAGTGCGAGAAGATCACGGGCGCCTCGCTGACCCGGATCGCGTGCCGCATGGTGTCCGCGGAGACGTGGGAGAGGTCGACGAGCATCCCGAGGCGGTTCATCTCGCGGACGACCTCCTCGCCGAACCGGGTCAGGCCCTTGGCGCGCGGCTCGTCCGTGGCGGAGTCCGCCCACGGCACGTTGTCGTTGTGGGTGAGCGTCATGTAGCGCACCCCGAGGGCGTGGAAGGCCCGCAGGGTGGCGAGCGAGCAGTTGATGCTGTGGCCGCCCTCGGCGCCCATGAGGGAGGCGATACGGCCCTCGGCGCGGGCCGCCTCCATGTCGTCGGCGGTGAGCGCCCGGCGCAGATGTGCCGGGTAGCGGTCGACCATCTGCCGTACGACGTCCATCTGTTCGAGGGTGGCGCTGACGGCCTGGTCCCCGGAGAGATCGGTGCGGACGTAGACCGACCAGAACTGGGCGCCGACCCCGCCCGCGCGCAGGCGCGGCAGATCGGTGTGGAAGCGCTCGCTCTGGTCACCGGCGATGTCGTACCGGTCGAGGTCGTAGCGGGGGGTCTGCTCGCGGAGCGCCCAGGGGAGGTCGTTGTGCCCGTCGACGACCGGGTGGGCGGCGAGGAGTTCGCGTGCTGCGGCGAGGGCATCGGTCATGCCCGCACCCTACCCACGGTGCTCGCCGCCGTTCCCCGGTCGTACGGGCCCTTGTTCGGAGCGGCCCCGGAGCGGCCCCGGAGCGGTCCCCGGAGCGGCCCGCGGCGACCGTCTCGGCCGGCCGCCGCGGCCGCCGTCGGGCCGGCCGCGGGCGAGGGCGCCCGGGGCTCAGCCGCCGAAGCCGAAGGGGGAGCCGTCGACCTTGGCCCGCAGCCGCTTGCCCTTCTCCGTGGCCTGCTCGTTGAGCTCCGTCTGGAACTTCCGCATCCGCTGCCGCAGCCCCTCGTCGTGCGCCGCCAGCATCCGTACGGCCAGCAGCCCCGCGTTGCGCGCGCCGGCCACGGAGACGGTGGCCACCGGCACGCCCGCCGGCATCTGCACGATGGACAGCAGCGAGTCCATGCCGTCGAGGTACTTCAGCGGCACGGGCACGCCGATCACCGGCAGCGGGGTGACGGAGGCGAGCATGCCCGGGAGGTGCGCGGCGCCCCCCGCCCCCGCGATGATCGACTTCAGGCCGCGGTCCGCGGCCTGCTCCCCGTAGGCGACCATCTCGCGCGGCATGCGGTGCGCGGAGACCACGTCGACCTCGTAGGGCACCTCGAACTCGTCGAGGGCCTTGGCCGCGGCCTCCATCACCGGCCAGTCGGAGTCCGATCCCATCACGATGCCGACCAGCGGCTGGCTGTTTGTCACTCGGTGATCGTCCCTCGCAGGTAGTCGGCGGCGTGCCGGGCGCGCTCGCGCACCTCGTCCAGCACCTCGCCGTACGTGGTGACATGGCCGACCTTGCGGCCGGGCTTCACGTCCTTGCCGTACATATGGATCTTCAGCCCCGGGTCCCGGGCCATGCAGTGCAGATACGCGGCGTACATGTCGGGGTAGTCGCCGCCGAGGACGTTGGTCATCACGGTCCAGCGCTCGCGCGGCCGGGGGTCGCCGAGCGGCAGGTCCAGCACGGCCCGCACATGGTTGGCGAACTGGGAGGTGATCGCGCCGTCCTGCGTCCAGTGGCCGGAGTTGTGCGGGCGCATGGCCAGCTCGTTGACGAGGATCTGCGGGTTCCCGGCGGCGTCGCGGACCTCGAACAGCTCCACCGCGAGATGGCCGACCACGCCCAGCTCCTTGGCGATCGTCAGGGCGAGCCGCTGGGCGCGCACGGACAGGTCGTCGGGGAGGTCGGGGGCGGGGGCGATCACCGTGTCGCAGACCCCGTCGACCTGGATCGACTCGACGACGGGGTAGGCGACGGCCTGGCCGTGCGGGGACCGTACGACATTGGCGGCCAGCTCGCGGACGAAGTCGACCTTCTCCTCGGCGAGCACGGGGACGCCGGCGCGGAAGGGCTCGGCGGCCTCCGCCGCGCTGTGCACGACCCAGACGCCCTTGCCGTCGTAGCCGCCGCGCACGGTCTTCAGCACCACCGGGAAGCCGTCACCCTCCGTGGTGGCGAAGCGCTCCACATCGGCCGGGTCGGCGACGACGCGGTGCCGGGGGCAGGGGGCGCCGATGGCGCTGAGCCGGGCGCGCATCACCCCCTTGTCCTGGGCGTGCACGAGCGCGTCGGGCCCGGGGCGTACGGGGATGCCGTCCGCCTCCAGGGCCCGCAGGTGCTCGATCGGCACATGCTCGTGATCAAAGGTGATCACATCGCACCCTTGTGCGAACGCACGAAGGGTGTCCAGGTCGCGGAAATCGCCGACGACGACATCGCTCACCACCTGGGCCGCCGAGTCCTGCGGGGTGTCACTGAGGAGCTTGAACCTGATGCCGAGAGGGATGCCCGCTTCGTGCGTCATGCGCGCGAGCTGGCCGCCTCCGACCATGCCGACTACCGGGAACGTCACGCCCCCAGGGTATCCGTACGGCCGTCCGGCCCGGACCGACCCTTGGAGGTTCACACAAGAGCGGGCCCTGCTCCAGCCGGGCTCTTTCCACGGCGCGCGCCCCGTTCGGCGACGTCCGAGCGGCAGGGGGAGGGGGCCCTGGTTAGCATGAGGAGGCCGGTCCACCGCCGGACCACCCTCGACGACGGAGCCAGACGATCACTATGAGTGAAGGGCGATCACTGCGCTCGCGGCTGGCACGGCTCACCCGCGAGATCGCCAAATTCGGCGCCGTCGGCGCGGTCGGCTCGCTGGTCAACTTCGTGGTCTTCAACTTCTGTGTGCACGTCACCGGGCTGGCCGTGGTCCGCTCCGGCGTCATCTCGACCTTCGTCGCGATCTGCACCAACTACGTGGGGAACCGTTACTGGACCTATCGCGACTGCGACCGGTCCCGGCGCAGCCGCGAGCTCACGCTCTTCTTCGTCTTCAGCGGCGTGGGGCTGGTGATCGAGAACGGCACGCTGGCGCTCTCCCACTACGGCTTCGGGTTCACCTCGACCGTGGCGGACAACATCGCCAAGAACGTCGTCGGCATGGGCATCGCCTCGGTCTTCCGCTTCTGGTCGTACCGGACGTGGGTGTTCCGGGCGCTGCCGGCGCGGGAGGCGGTCGAGACCGCGGAATCGTTCCTCGTGGAGCCGCCGCCCGGCGCGGAGCCGGCGAAGGCGAAGGGGCCGGAGGCGGTCTGAACCGTCCGGGCTGGGAGCCGGCCCCGCTACTGCGCGCCCTCAGCACCCTGCTCCGCCTCGCAGCTGAGGAAGAGCGCGAAGACCGGCGGCTGCTGCTGCAGCAGCTCCAGCCGCCCGCCGTCCGCCTCCGCCAGATCGCGGGCCACCGCGAGCCCCAGCCCCGTCGAGTTCCGCCCGCTGACCGTGCGCTCGAACACCCGCGCCCCCAGGTCCTCCGGCACCCCGGGGCCCGCGTCCGTGACCTCGACGACCACCTGGTTGCCGGTGACCCGGGTGCGCAGCGCCACCGGCCCCGCGCCGTGCATCAGGGAGTTCTCGATCAGCGTCGCCAGTACCTGGGCCACCGCGCCGGGGGTGCCGACCGCCCGCAGCCCCTTCTTGCCGGAGCGGACGATGGCCCGGCCCGCGCTGCGGTACGCCGGGCGCCACTCCTCGATCTGCTGCTTGACGACCTCGTCGATGTCGAAGGCGATGGCGGAACCCGAGCGGGGGTCGCGGGAGTTGGTCAGCAGCCGCTGGACGACATCGGTGAGCCGTTCCACCTGCCCCAGGGCGATCGCCGCCTCCTCCTTCACCGTCGCCGGGTCGTCGGTGAGGCTGATCTCCTCCAGCCGCATGGAGAGCGCGGTGAGCGGGGTGCGCAGCTGGTGCGAGGCGTCGGCGGCCAGCCGCCGCTCCGCGGTGAGCATCCGGGCGATGCGCTCCGCGCTGGCGTCCAGCACATCGGCCACCCGGTCCAGCTCCGGCACCCCGTAGCGCCGGTGGCGCGGGCGCGGGTCGCCCGAGCCGAGCCGCTCGGCCGTCTCGGCGAGGTCGGTCAGCGGCGCCGTCAGCCGGTGCGCCTGGCGGACCGCGAGCAGGACGGCGGCGACCACGGCCAGCAGCGCCACCGCCAGAATGATCATCAGGGTGCGGCCGATCTCCTCGGCGACCTCCTCGGCGGACTGCTGCACGGTGATGTCCCCGCGCTCCCCGTCGACCTTGGCCTCCAGGACGTCGCCGGTGGGCCGCCGCCCCACCTCGATGGGGGCGCGGCCCTCGATCTCGATCCGGGCGTAGAGGTTCTCCGTGACCTGTTCCCGCAGCACGTCGGGGTCGACCCGCTCGCCCCCGATGAGGCGGCTGTCCACGATGCCGACCAGCCGGAACGCCTCCGACTCCACGCTCTCCTGGGCACTGGTCCGGATCGTGCGGGTCTCGACGATCACCAGGGACACGCCGAAGACGGCGATCACCACCAGGACGACGGCGAGCGTGGAGTTGATCAGTCGGCGGCGCACGTTTGCCCTCCGGGCGGGTTGTACGAATCGGGGGCCCGGCCGCCGCCCGGAACGGCCGGAGCGCTGCCCGGACCCGTACGGACCGAGCCCGTCGTCCGGCTGAGGCCCGTGGTCGGGCCGGGGCCCGTCGTCCGGATCGGGCTAGCTCTTCTCGAAGCGGAAGCCGACACCGCGCACCGTGGCGATGTACCGCGGGTTGGCGGCGTCGTCACCGAGCTTCTTGCGAAGCCAGGAGATGTGCATGTCGAGGGTCTTCGTCGAGGACCACCAAGTGGTGTCCCACACCTCGCGCATCAGCTGGTCGCGGGTGACCACCCGGCCGGCGTCGCGGACCAGGACCCGCAGCAGGTCGAACTCCTTGGCGGTGAGCTGGAGCTCCTCCTCGCCCATCCACGCGCGGTGGGACTCCACGTCGATCCGCACCCCGTGGGTGGCCGACGGCTGCTGCTGGGACTCGGCGGCGCCGCGCCGGAGCAGGGCCCGCACCCGGGCCAGCAGCTCCGCCAGCCGGAAGGGCTTGGTCACGTAGTCGTCGGCACCGGCGTCCAGCCCGACCACCGTGTCCACCTCGTCCGCGCGGGCGGTGAGCACCAGTACGGGGAAGCCGTGCCCTTCTGTGCGAAGGCGGCGGCAAACCTCCAGACCGTCCATACCGGGCAGGCCGAGGTCGAGGACGAGCAGATCGACGCCGCCTTGGAGACCGGCGTCCAGCGCGGCGGGTCCGTCCTCCCGCACCTCGACCTCGTACCCCTCGCGGCGCAGGGCGCGGGCCAGGGGCTCCGAGATGGACGCGTCATCCTCGGCGAGCAGTACTCGGGTCATGGAGAGATGGTAGTCCGCACCGGATATGCGCCGGGGCGCCCTGGCGGACCCCGCGTTCTCCCACCGGCCGCCCTCCCGATACCTTCGAACCCCCCTGGTTGGTTCCGGGTTTCCCTGTGATCCATGTCTCAAGTCCTTCCATACGCCTCCCTGATGTGACGTATGGTGTCGAGAAGTCCATAGCACGTATCACGGGACCTTTGGCAGCAAGACGCGCCAAGGGCTCTTTTATGTGCGGTGCTGGAAAGCCTCAGCCTGGACCTCCAGTGAATGACCTGTGGGCCGGGCCCGTGCCGCGACGCAGCGGTCGGGTGTGGACCCGGTGTGCTCCTGCACCGGGGTGCCGGCCGCCCCCCACCGGGCGCACCCCGCTTCGGCGACGCGTCCCAGCGAGCAAGGATCGACCATGGCGTCCAGCCTGACGAAGGACGCCGCACCGCAGGGGACCCCTGCAAGCGGCAAGACCTTCTTCGGCCACCCCCGCGGCCTGGCCACTCTCTTCATGACCGAGATGTGGGAGCGCTTCAGCTTCTACGGCATGCGGGCCCTCCTCGTCATCTACCTGATCGCGGGAGGCCCCGACGCCAAGCCCGACAGCCAGGGCGGCGGACTGGCGATGCCCGAGGGCAGTGCCCTCGCCATCTACGCCGTCTACCTGGCGATGGTCTATCTGCTGGCGATGCCCGGCGGCTGGTTCGGCGACCGCATCTGGGGGCCGCGCAAGACCGTACTGATCGCCGGCTGCATCATCATCGCCGGCCACCTGTCGCTGGCGGCGCCCGGCAAGGCGATGTTCTTCGTCGGTCTGGGCCTGGTCGCCATCGGTTCGGGCCTGCTGAAGGCCAACATCTCCACGATGGTCGGCCACCTCTACGACGGGCCGCAGGACCCGCGCCGGGACGGCGGCTTCACGATCTTCTACATGGGCATCAACCTCGGTGCCTTCGTCGCCCCGCTGGTCATCGGCACCATCGGCCAGACGGTCAACTGGCACCTGGGCTTCGCGATCGCCGGTGCCGGCATGGCGCTGGGCCTGGTCCAGTTCATGATCGGCTCCCGTCACCTCAGCGAGCGCAGCAGCGTCGTCCCGAAGCCGGCCTCGGCCGAGGAGCGCCGCTCCGTTCTGCTGAAGGCCCTGGTCT
The DNA here is from genome assembly GCF_051386515.1 of Streptomyces sp. URMC 123. Classification (NCBI taxonomy): domain Bacteria; kingdom Bacillati; phylum Actinomycetota; class Actinomycetes; order Kitasatosporales; family Streptomycetaceae; genus Streptomyces; species Streptomyces sp. URMC 123. The sequence goes on from NZ_JBPQTV010000123.1 coordinate 13,469, forward strand.
GCCTGCTCGTCGCCGCCGTGTTCTACGGCGCGGTGACCTACACCGGCCACTTCACCCTGAACTGGGCGCTGATCCCGATCACCGTCGCGGGTCTGCTGATCCCGACCGTGGTGCTGTTCCGCATCAAGCGGGACAAGGAGCTGTCCACGGCCGAGCAGAAGCGGATGACCGGCTACATCTGGTTCTTCGTGGCCGCCGCCGCGTTCTGGATGATCTACGACCAGGGTGGCTCCACGCTGGCCGCCTTCGCGGAGAAGAAGACCGGCGACTCGCTGTTCGGCCTGGACTTCCCGTCCTCCTGGTTCCAGTCGCTGAACCCGCTCTACGTCATGGCGCTGGCCCCGGTCTTCGCCTGGGCGTGGCTGGCGCTGGCCAAGCGCCGGCAGGAGCCCAGCACCACGGTGAAGTTCTCCATGGCGCTGCTGCTGATCGGTGGCTCGTTCTTCGTCTTCGTCGTGCCGATGCTGATGGCCGAGGACGGCACCAAGGTCAGCCCGATGTGGCTGGTGTCGATCTACCTGATCCAGACCACCGGTGAGCTGTGCCTGTCCCCGGTCGGCCTGTCGGTCACCACCAAGCTGGCCCCGGCGAAGTACGCCAGCCAGATGATGGGCGTCTGGTTCCTCGCCGTGACGGCCGGTGACTGTGTCACGGGTCTGCTGTCGATCGGCGGCGTGGACATGAGCGGTGCGGGCGTCGTGGGGCTGGAGGCCGCGCTGGCGGTGCTCGCCGGCCTGGCGGTGTTCATGTACCGCAAGAGGGTCGAGGAGTCGATGGGCGACGTCCACTAGGGCGGACGCGACTCGTCTCCGACGGGGCCCCGGCACGCGCGTGGCGTGCGGGGGCCCCGTCGTCGCGTACGGCTTCGGCTCAGCGGGTGCCGCGCAGACGGCGCCAGGGGGTCAGGGTCAGCACCGCGGCCCCGAGGAGCACGGCCGTGCCGGCGAGCAGGCCGAGGGCCTTCAGGCCGCCGTGGTCGGCCGCGCCCGTCTCGGCCAGGCCGCCGGACGAGCCGCCGCCCGGGCCGCCGGCGGCGGAGCCGGAGCCCGAGGTGCCGCCGGAGCCCGGTCCGCCGGCCGTGCCGCCCGCCGTACCGCCGCCGGTGGCCGTGCCGGTGGTGGTGGCGCCGCCTGAGGTCGTGGCGCCCGTCACGCCGCCGTCCTGGGCCGTGGTCGTCAGCTCCAGGGAGGCGCCCGGGTCCTTCTCGGGGGTGCAGACCGTCGTGGTGCCCAGCGCGCTGACGGTCAGGACGCCCGGGGTCAGCGTGGCCCTGCCGCTCGCGCCCGGTGTGTAGACGCCGGTGAGGTCGGGGATCACGATGGGCTGTCCGCCCTTGATCGGGTCCTTGTTGGCCGGGCCGGCGACCGCGACGGTGCCCTTGTCGGCGCCCCCGACGACCACGGCCATGGAGGGCTTCACGGCGCCGGCCGGAATGTCGACAGGACTGTCCATCACCGACTTCGCGAACCGTACGGTCAGGTCGAAGGCCCCGCCCTTCTTCCGGGCGTCGATCCGCACGGGCGAGGTCGCCTTCTTGTCACCGATGGGCGTCTTGCAGGCGTACGGCACCAGGACCTCCTTGCCGGGGTACGCGGTGCCGTCCGGGTCCCCGCCGCCGCCGGTCGTCCCGCCGGCGGACGTCCCTCCGGCAGTACTGGTCGTGCCACCGGCCGTGCTGCTCGCGCCTCCGGCCGTACTGGTGGTCCCTCCGGCCGTACTGCTGGAGCCGCCCGCCGTGCTGGTGGTGCCGCCGGAGGTCGTGGTGCCGCCCGTGGTGGTCGTGCCGCCGCTCGGGCCCGTGGTCGTGCCACCGGAGGTCGTGCCGCCTGAGGTCGTGCCGCTGCCGTCCGTGACCGTGACGGTGGCCGCCGGGGGCACCGCGGCCTTCGGGGAGCACGCGGTGTCGGTGGAGATCGGCTTGTTGACGTTGATGTTGTAGAAGCCGGGCGCGAGCGTGACCTCGCCCACCGCCGTGAGCTTGAGCGTGCCCCGCATCTCCGAGAGCCGCATCGGACCGTTCCGGGGCACCGGCGGGTTCTCCCGGGGCCCCTCCACCGCCAGTTCCCCCTGCTGTGCGCCGGCCACCGCGACCTTGCCGCTCGGCTTGATCGTGTCCTGCTCCAGGTCGAGGATGTCGGGATTGTTGGACGCTGCCTGCACCGTCCTCCACACGACCTCGATCTCGTCACCGACCTTCGCGGTCGCCGGAGCCCGGAGTTCCACCTTCGTGACCCCCTGGATCGGCGGTAAGCCGGAGATCGGGGGCGGGAGGCACTCCGTGGCGTAGGAGACCTCGGCGGCCAGGGCGGGGCTCGCGCTCGCCGCCACGCCTCCCGCGCCGCCGAGCAGCAGCGCGACCGCCGCCGCGGTCGCCCTCCGGTGCGTCGTCACGACTCTCCTTCCGACAGGGACGGCCCTCCGGCGGTGCGGGGGACGTCGGTGATCCGGCGGGCTCGGAACGGCCCGGGCCGGGCGCCGCGGCGGGCGCCTTGTCAGGCGCCGAGGTGGGCTCCGCGGCGGCCTCTGTGGCGGGCTCTGTGGCGGGCTCCGCGGCGGGGCGCGGGCGCACCCGGTCCACCACCGCCATGCCGACCCGGAAGAGCGCCGCCGGGACGACTGCGCAGAGCAGCACCCAGAAGAGGGTGACGCCCCAGGGCCGGCCCACCCCCCAGGGCTGCTCGGTGAGCACCTTTCCGCCGTACGTGAGCGAGACGAGGTAGTCGCCGTGCGCGCCCGCCGGCAGTTGGACCGGCACGGCGATCCGGGCCCGCTGCCCGGCGGGCACGGTCCCGCGCCACCGGTGCTCCTCCCAGTCGGGGGCGAACACGCCGTGGGCCGTGCCGACCCGGAACACGGGGTCGCGCAGCGGGGCGGAGCCCACGTTGCCCACGACGAGGACGACCGTGCGGCGGGCGGGGGCACCGAACCAGGTGAGCAGGCCGCTCTCGCCCTCCAGCCGGGCCTCCAGCACGGACAGCCGGCCGCCGCCCTGGCCCGGGTCCGGCGGCAGCGCCGCCACGGGGTGCCCGGCGATCGCCAACTCCGCCTCGGCGGAGGCCGGTTCACCGGTCACCGTCGCCACGTGCACCACGCAGGGGCAGGGCTTGGGCGGGGCGCCGACGGGCAGTTCCCGGCTGAACGAGCCGTCCGCGCGGGTCGTGACCGCGCGCCCGTGCGCGTTGGCGCAGGAGGCGCTGCCGCCGATCCGGTTCTGACCGCAGAGGAGCACGGTGAGGAGGGTGTCCGGGCGCCAGCCCGCGCCGCTGACGGTGACCGTCTCGCCGAGCGCCACCGTCGTACTGGAGACGCTGGCGCTGGGCGCCTCGGCGGCGAGCGCCCGGCCGGCGGGGGCGACCGGGCCGGACGCCGTCGCCGTCAGGGCGAGCAGAGCCGTCATCAGTACGGCGAGAAGCGCCGCGGGGGACACGGACCGGGCGAACCGGCGGAGCCGGTGCCCTGCGGGGCGGCGGAGCCGGTGCCTTGCGGGGCGGCGATGCCGCCCACGCCCTCCGTTCATGGCCACTCCCCCACCTCGACCGCGCCGCCGGGCCCGCGGGCTCGCTCTCCCGGCGCGAGGGGGCTCGCACCGTACGGTTCGCGGGGGCGCGGGCCGTGCGCGCCAGTGGTGCCCGCGCCGGGCGACGGATTGACCGGCCCCGCGCCGTACGGATCGCGGGCGCTCGGACCGTACGGACCACCGGGGCCAGTACTGGGCGGCGGAACGGCCGGCCCCGCGCTGTACGGGGTGACGGCACCCGAGCCGGATGGATCGGCGGGACCCGAGGCGTACGAGGCACGGGCGCTCGAACCGTACGGAACGGCGGCGCCTGAGCCAGGCGAATCGGCCCGCCTCGCACCGTACGGGTCACGGCGGCTCGGGCCGT
>NZ_JBPQTV010000124.1:0-17240 GCF_051386515.1 Streptomyces sp. URMC 123
GTGCCGTCACCGTCGCCCACCACGACCAGCGCGGTGAAGCTGAACCGACGACCCACCCCCCAGAGCGAGCAGACGAGGAAGCCGAAGATGTCACCGTCCATGGACGAAGTGCTCGGCGCGCTGCGCGCCTCGGTCAAGGAGACCGAGCGGCTGCGCCGACGCGAGCGCGAGCTCCGGGCCGCCGCGCGCGAGCCCATCGCCATCGTGGGCATGGCGTGCCGCTACCCCGGCGGCGTGACCGGCCCCGAGGAGCTGTGGGAGCTCACCGCGGACGGCGTCGACGCGGTCACCCGCTTCCCCGCCGACCGCGGCTGGGACGAGGCCGCCGTCTACTCGCCCGACCCCGACACCCCCGGCACCACCTACTGCCGCGAGGGCGGATTCCTCACCGGCGCCGGGGACTTCGACGCCGCCTTCTTCGGCATCTCGCCGAACGAGGCGCTGGTGATGGACCCCCAGCAGCGGCTGCTGCTGGAGACCTCCTGGGAGGCGCTGGAGCGGGCCGGGGTCGTGCCCGCGTCGCTGCGCGGCAGCCGTACGGGCGTGTTCGTCGGCGCCGCGCACACCGGCTATGTGACCGACACCGCCCGGGCGCCCGAGGGCACCGAGGGCTATCTGCTGACGGGCAACGCCGACGCGGTGATGTCCGGCCGGATCGCCTACGCCCTCGGCCTGGAGGGCCCGGCGCTGACGATCGGGACGGCGTGTTCGTCGTCGCTGGTGGCCCTGCACCTGGCGGTGCAGTCGCTGCGCCGCGGCGAGTGCGACCTCGCGCTCGCCGGCGGCGTCGCGGTCATGCCCGACCCCACGGTGTTCGTGGAGTTCTCCCGGCAGCGCGGGCTCGCCCCCGACGGGCGGTGCAAGGCGTTCGCGGAGGGTGCCGACGGCACGGCCTGGGCCGAGGGCGTGGGCATCCTGCTGGTCGAGCGGCTGTCGGATGCTCGGCGCAATGGTCATCGCGTGTTGGCGGTGGTGCGGGGCAGCGCGGTCAACCAGGACGGCGCCAGCAACGGGCTGACCGCGCCGAGCGGTCCGGCGCAGCGGAAGGTCATCCGCGACGCGCTCGCGGACGCCGGCCTGACCCCGGACGAGGTGGACGCCGTGGAGGCCCACGGCACCGGTACGCCGCTGGGCGACCCGATCGAGGCGGGGGCACTGCTCGCCACCTACGGGCGCGACCGGGCGGGCGCCGACCCGCTGTGGCTCGGGTCGCTCAAGTCCAACATCGGGCACGCCCAGGCCGCCGCCGGCGTGGGCGGCGTCATCAAGATGGTGGAGGCGATGCGGCACGGAACGCTGCCGCGCACGCTCCACGTCGACGCCCCCTCGTCCAAGGTGGACTGGTCCTCCGGCGCGGTGGAGCTGCTCACCGAGGCGCGACCCTGGCCGGAGCGGGAGGACCGCCCGCGCCGGGCCGCGGTGTCCGCCTTCGGCGTCAGCGGCACCAACGCCCATGTCGTCATCGAACAGGCCCCGCCCGCAGGCGACGAGGCCGACGGAGGTGACACGACGGCCCCCCGGGCCGCGGCCCCGGCACCCCTCCCGTGGGTGATCTCCGCCCGCTCCGAGGAGGCGCTGCGCGGCCAGGCCGACCGGCTCGCCGCCGCCAGCGCCACCGCCGCCACCAGCACCGATGCCGACGCCAACGCCGGCGCCGTGGACATCGGGTACTCCCTCGCCACCACCAGGGAAGCCCTGGAGCACCGCGCCGTCGCGCTGGTGGACGACGCCCGCTCCGCCCGGCAGGACCTCGCCGCCCTGGCCGCCGGCCGCACCCCGGACACCGTGGTCACCGGCGTCGCCCGGCGCGGCCGCGGCGTCGCCTTCCTCTTCTCCGGCCAGGGCGCCCAGCGCCCCGGCGCCGGCCGCGCGCTCCACGCGCGGTTCCCCGCCTTCGCCCGCGCCCTGGAAGAGATCGCCGCCGAGTTCGACGTCCACCTCGAACGCCCGCTGCTGCCCGTGATGTTCGCCGAGCCCGGCTCCCCGGACGCCGCCCTGCTCGACCGCACCGACTACACCCAGCCCGCCCTGTTCGCCGTCGAGACCGCGCTGTTCCGGCTCTACGAGAGCTGGGGGCTGGTGCCGGACGTCCTCCTGGGCCACTCGATCGGCGGCCTGGCGGCGGCCCACGCCGCGGGCGTCCTCCCGACGGCCGACGCCGCCCGGCTGGTCGCGGCCCGCGGCCGGCTGATGCGGGCCCTGCCCGAGGGCGGCGCGATGGTCGCCGTGCAGGCCACCGAGGCGGAGGCCGCCGCGCTGGCACCGGTCGCCGCCGGCGGCGCGGTCGTCGCCGCGCTCAACGGGCCGCGGTCCCTCGTGCTCTCCGGGGACGAGCCGGCCGTCCTCGCCGCGGCGGCCGAACTCGCCGCCCGGGGACGCCGTACGAAGCGCCTCGCGGTGAGCCACGCCTTCCACTCGCCGCGCATGGACGCCATGCTCGCCGACTTCCGGGCGGTCGCCGAGACGGTCGACTTCCGAGCCCCCCGGCTGCCCGTCGTCTCCGACGTCACCGGCGAACTCGCCACCCCCGCCGAGCTGATGGACCCCGGCTACTGGACCCGCCAGGTGCGCGAGCCCGTGCGCTTCGCCGACGCCGTGCGCACCGCGCGCGCCCGCGACGCCGCGACCTTCGTCGAGCTCGGCCCCGACGCCGCCCTGACCGGCATGGCGGAGGAGTGCCTGGCCGACGACGCCGACACCGCCTTCGCCCCCGCGCTGCGCCGCGGCCACCCGGAGGCCGGCACCGCGCTGCGCGCCGCCGCCACCGCGTACGTCCGCGGCGCCGACCTCGACTGGGCCGCGCTCTACGACGGTACGGGCGCCCGCCGGGTCGACCTGCCCACCTACGCCTTCCAGCACCGCCGCTACTGGCTCGCCCCCGCCGCGCCCACCTCCGCCGCGGCGGGCGGCGCCCCCGCCACCGGCGCGGGCGCGGAGGACGACGCCCTGTGGGCCGCGGTGCGCGCCGGGGACGCCGCCTCGGCGGCGGCGCGGCTGGGCGCCGAGGGCGTCGAGGACCAGCTGACCGCCGTCCTCCCGCACCTCGCCGCCTGGCACGACCGGTACCGCGCGGCCGCCGGAACCGCCGGGCTGCGCTACCGCGTCGCCTGGCAGGCGCTCTCCCCAGACGTTGTCAGGTTCGGCCCCTCGGATCGCTGGCTGATGGTCGAGCATGGGCACCGCACGGACTCCGCGGACGCCGCGGAGCGGGCGCTGCGCGCGGCAGGCGCGGAGGTCATCCGCCTGACGCCGCCGCTCGGGCGGGCCACCGGGGCGCCGGGGACACCGGTGCCGGACCCGGCCGCCCTGGCGGCCCGGCTGGCCGACCTCGCGCGGAGCCCGGAGGGCCTGACCGGCGTGCTGCTGCTCCCCGACACGGGCGGAGCCGAACTCGCCGGGCACCCGGGGCTGGACGAGGGGACGACGGCGGTGCTGCAGGTGGTACAGGCGATGGCGCGGGCCGCGGTGGAGACACCGCTGTGGGTCGCCACGCGGGGCGCGGTGGCGGTCCGGCCCGGGGAGGTGCCGTGCGCGACGGGCGCCCGGGTGTGGGGCCTCGGCCGGGTCGCGGCCCTGGAGGCGCCCGCGCAGTGGGGTGGCCTGGTGGACCTGCCGGCCGAGCCCGGGGAACGCGACTGGCGGCGCCTCGCCGCCGTTGTCTCCGGCCGGAGCGGCGAGGACCAGGTGGCCATCCGCGACTCCGGCATCCACGGCCGCCGCATGCTGCCGGCTCCGGACCTGACGGCTCCCGCCGCTTCGAAGGCGTGGCGGCCTCGGGGGAGTGTGTTGGTGACGGGTGGTACGGGTGGTTTGGGTGGTCATGTGGCGCGGTGGTTGGCGCGGGAGGGTGCGGAGCATCTGGTGCTGGCCGGGCGTCGTGGGGCCGCGGCTCCGGGTGCTGCGGAGTTGGAGCGGGAGTTGGTGGGTCTGGGGGCGAAGGTGTCCTTTGCCGCGTGTGACATGGCCGATCGGGAGTCCGTGACCGAGTTGGTGAAGTCCGTTGAGGCGTCGGGAGTGCCGTTGCGTGCGGTGTTCCATGCGGCGGGTGTGCCGCAGGTGACGCCGCTCGGCGAGGTGACGCTGGAGGAGGCCGCCGGGGTGCTGGCGGGCAAGGCCGTGGGTGCGGAGTTGCTGGACGAGTTGACCGCGGATGCCGAGCTGGACGCCTTCGTGTTGTTCTCCTCGGGTGCCGCGGTGTGGGGGAGCGGTGGGCAGTCGGTGTACGCGGCGGCCAACGCGCATCTGGACGCGCTGGCCGAGCGGCGCCGGGCCCAGGGCCGCCCCGCCACCTCCGTCGCCTGGGGCGTCTGGGGAGGCACCGGCATGGTCGAGATCGCGCCCGAGGGCTACCTCGCCCGCCACGGCCTCACCCCGCTGCGCCCCGAGACGGCCCTCGCGGCCCTGCGCCAGGCCATCGACAGCGGGGACGCCACCGTCACCGTGGCCGACCTCGACTGGGAGCACTTCGCCCCCGGGTTCACCGCCTTCCGGCCCAGCCCGCTGATCTCCGACATCCCCGCCGCCCGTGCGGCGCTGGCCGACCGGCGACCCGCGGGTGACACCGAAGCCGCACCCGATCTCGTACGGGCGCGGCCCGAGGACCGGCCCCGGCTCGCCCTGGAGCTGGTGCTCCACCATGTCGCCGAGGTCCTCGGGCACGCCGAGGAGGGCCGGGTCGACGAGCGGGCCCCCTTCCGCGACCTCGGCTTCGACTCGCTGGCCGCGGTGCGGCTGCGCCGGCGGCTGGCCGAGGCGACCGGGCTCGACCTGCCCGGCACCCTCGTCTTCGACCACGAGGACCCCGTCGCCCTGGCCGAGCACCTGGCCGGCCTCGTGGACGCCTGGCCCACCGGCCGCGAGGAGGGCGCCGCCCCCGCCGAGAGCGGGCTGCTCGCCGCGTTCCGCGCCGCCGTCGCGCAGGGCCGGTCCGCCGAGGCGGTGGAGCTGATGGCCTCCCTGGCCGCGTTCCGGCCGACCTTCACCCGCGAGCGCCCCGGCACGTCCGGCGCCCCGGGAACCGATCCCTCCGGCGCACCGGAAACCGTCAAGTCCCCGTCTGCCGACACGAATCGCCCCGCCACCACGGCGAGCCCCGCCGCAACGGATCGCCCCGCCGCCACGGCGAACGCCACCGCACGCCCCGGGCCCGTACTCCTCGCCGGCGGACCGGCGGCCCTCCCCACGCTCTACTGCTGCGCCGGCACCGCGGCCACCTCCGGCCCCGGCGAGTACGCCCGCTTCGCCGAGGGGCTGCGCGACCGCCGTACGACCGTCGTCCTCCCGCTGTCCGGGTTCGGCGGCCCCGGCGAACCGCTGCCCGCCTCCCTCGACGCCCTCCTCGACACCCAGGCCGACGCCCTGCTGGAGCACGCCGCCGGCGCGCCCTTCGCGCTCGCCGGCCACTCCGCCGGGGCCAACGTCGCCCACGCCCTGGCCGCGCGGCTGGAGGAGCGCGGCACCGGCCCCACCGCCGTCGTCCTCATGGACGTCTACCGCCCGGAGGACCCCGGCGCGATGGGCGTCTGGCGCGACGACCTGCTCCGCTGGGCGCTCGACCGCAGCCCCGTCCCGCTGGCGGACCACCGGCTCACCGCCATGGCCGGCTACCACCGGCTGCTGCTGCCCACCCGGCTCACCCCGCTGCGCGCCCCCGTCCTGCTGGTCCGGGCCTCCGAGCCGATGCGCCCGTGGCCCGCCGACGGCGCCGGCGGCGACTGGCGCTCGCACGTCCCGTTCGCCCGGACCGTCACCGATGTGCCCGGCAACCACTTCACCATGCTCACCGAACACGCCCGGCACACCGCGTCCGTGGTGCACGACTGGCTGGGCACCGACCCGAGCCCGAGCCCGAGCCCCGCCGGGCCCACCCCGCCCGCCCCGCCCATCGGAGGAGAACACTGATGTACGCCAACGACATCGCGGCCGTCTACGACCTGGTCCACGAGGGCAAGGGCAAGGACTACCGGCAGGAGGCCGAGGAGATCGCCGCGCTGGTGCGCGCCCACCGCCCCGACACCCGCTCGCTGCTCGACGTCGCCTGCGGCACCGGCCAGCACCTGCGCCATCTCGACGGCCTCTTCGACCACGTCGAGGGCCTGGAGCTGTCCCGCGACATGCTCGCCATCGCCACCGAGCGGAATCCGGGCGTCCCGCTCCACGAGGGCGACATGCGCTCCTTCGCCCTGGGCCGCCGCTACTCCGCGGTGATCTGCATGTTCAGCTCCATCGGCCATCTGCGGAGCACCGACGAACTCGACAGCACCCTGCGGTGCTTCGCCGACCACCTGGAGCCGGACGGCGTCATCGTCGTCGAACCCTGGTGGTTCCCCGGCACCTTCACCCCCGGCTACGTGGGCGCCAGCGTCACCGAGGCCGGCGAGCGCACCATCTGCCGGGTCTCGCACTCCGTGCTGGAGGGCGACGCGACCCGCATCGAGGTGCACTATCTCCTCGCCGAGCCCGGGATCGGCATCCGGCACCTCACCGAGGAGCACACCATCACCCTCTTCCCGCGCGCCGCCTACGAGCGCGCCTTCGAGCGCGCCGGCTGCGACGTGCTCTACCAGGAGGGCGGGCCCTCCGGCCGCGGCCTGTTCATCGGCACCCGCCGCTGACCCGGACCCGTACCCCGGGCCGGAACCCCGACCCCGTACGACGGACCGCACCCCGGCCTCGTACTGCGGGCCCGCCCCACGGCCCCGTGCCCGTACGCGCCGCCCCACCGGCACGCCCCATCCGAGACGACGAGAGGAACCCATGCCCACCACCGCCACGGCGGCGGTCCCCGCCGACGCCGGCGTCCGCGAGCTCGGCCGCCGGCTTCAGCTGACCCGCGCCGGGCAGTGGTTCGCCGGCAATCAGGGCGACCCGTACGCGCTGATCCTGCGCGCCACCGCCGACCCCGCCCCCCTGGAGAAGGAGATCCGCGCCCACGGCCCGTGGTTCCGCAGCGACCTGCTGGGCGCCTGGGTCACCGCGGACCCCGAGGTCGCGGCCGCCGCCCTCGCCGACCCGCGCCTGGGCACGCTGGACCGCGCCGGCCGCCGCCCGGACGAGGACCTCCTGCCGCTCGCCGAGGCGTTCCCCCGCCACGAGCGGGCCGAGCTCGCCCGGCTGCGCGCGCTGGCCGACCCCGTACTGGGCCGCTGCGCCCCCGCCGAGGCGCCCTGCGCGGCACGCACCGCCGCCCGCCGGCTGCTCCGCCGCCTCCTGCCGCCCGGCGGCGCCCCGTTCGACCTCGCCACCGACGTCGCCCGGCCGTACGCCGTCGAGCTGGTGCTCCACCTCCTCGGCGTCCCGGAGCGCGACCGGGTCACCGCCGCCCGGGCCCTCGCCGCCTGCGGGCCCCAGCTCGACGCCCGCCTCGCCCCGCAGACCCTGACCGTCGCCCGCGAGTCCGCCGCCGCCGTCCAGGACCTGGCCGACCTCGTCCCCGACCTCGTCGCCGGCAAGCGGCGGGCCGTCGAGCGCGCCGAGCCCCGGCCCGACGACCTCCTCGCCCAACTCCTGCGCGACGGCGCCGCGCCCCGCGACGTCGAGCACGTCGCCCTCCTCTGGGCCCTCGGCACCCCCGAGCCCGCCGCGACCGCCGTCACCAACGCGGTGCACGGCCTGCTGAGCCGGCCGGGGGAGTGGGCGCGGGCCCGCAGGACCCCGGCCGCCGCGCGGGCCGTCGCCCGGACCCTGCGCGAGCGGCCCCCGGCCCGGCTGGAGAGCCGGGTCGCCCACACCGGACTCGACCTCGGCGGCCGCCGGATCGCCGTCGGCGACCACGTCGTGGTGCTGGCCGCCGCCGGGCGGGACGCCGCGGGCGCCGGGCCGCTCGGCGGCCCGGACGGAAGCCACCTGGCCCTCGCCCTCCCGCTGATCCGCCTGGCCGTCACCACCGCCGTCCAGGCCCTGGCCGGCCGGCTGCCCGGACTGCGGGCCGAGGGCGAGCCGCTGACCCGGCCCCGCTCCCCGGTCGTACGCGCCTGCGCCCGCTTCCGGGTCCACCCCGGCTGACACCGGGCACGCCCCGCCCTGTCCGCCGCCCGCCGTACGCCCGCCCCCCAGACCGGAGTTCACCGTGCGCGTCCTGCTGACCTCCCTCGCCCACAACACCCACTACTACAGCCTGGTGCCGCTGGCGTGGGCGCTGCGCGCGGCCGGCCACGAGGTGCGGGTGGCGAGCCCGCCCTCGCTCACCGACGTCATCACCTCCACCGGCCTGACCGCCGTCCCCGTGGGCGACGACCGGCCCGCCGTCGAGCTGCTCGCCGAGATGGGCGGCGACCTCGTCCCCTACCAGCGCGGTTTCGAGTTCACCGAGGCGGAGACCGCCGAGGAGACCACCTGGGAGTACCTGCTCGGCCAGCAGACCATGATGGCCGCCCTCTGCTTCGCCCCCTTCAACGGCGCGGCCACCATGGACGAGATCGTCGACTTCGCCCGCGGCTGGCGCCCCGACCTGGTCGTGTGGGAGCCCTGGACCTACGCGGGGCCGGTCGCGGCCCGCGCCTGCGGCGCCGCCCACGCCCGCGTCCTCTGGGGCCCCGACGCCATCGGGCGGTCCCGCCGGCGCTTCCTCGAAGCGCTCGACCGCGTCCCGGAGGAGCTGCGCGAGGACCCCGTCGCCGAATGGCTCGGCTGGACGCTCGACCGGTACGGGTGCGCCTTCGACGAGCGCGACGTGCTCGGCCACTGGGTGATCGACCCCGGGCCCCGCAGCACCCGGCTGGACACCGGACAGACCACGGTTCCCATGTGCTACGTGCCCTACAACGGGCGCTCCGTGATCGAACCCTGGCTCGCCGAGAAGCCCGAGCGCCCCCGCGTCTGCCTCACCCTCGGGGTCTCCGCCCGCGAGACCTACGGCCGCGACGCCGTCTCCTACTCCGAACTGCTGGCCGCCCTGGGGCGGCTGGACATCGAGGTGGTGGCCACCCTCGACGCCTCCCAGCGCGAGCGCCTCGGCGACCTCCCCGACAACGTCGTCCCCGTGGACTTCGTGCCGCTGGACGCGCTGCTGCCCAGCTGCGCCGCGATCGTTCACCACGGCGGCGCGGGCACCTGGTCCACCGCCCTGCTGCACGGCGTACCGCAGATCGTGGTGCCCTCGCTGTGGGACGCGCCGCTCAAGGCCCAGCAGCTCCAGCGCCTGTCCGCCGGGTTCGACCTGCCCGCCCGGACCCTCACGGCGGCCGGCCTGGCCGACGCCGTACGGGCCGCCGTGCACGACCCGGCGATCCGGGCGGGCGCGCTGCGGCTGCGCGAGGAAATGCTCGCCGACCCCACGCCCGCCGGCATCGTCCCGACCCTGGAGCGCCTCACCGCCCTGCACCGGGCGGCCCGATGACCCGATCGACAGGACCGACAGGACCGACAGGACCCACAGGACCCACACGACCGACACCACCGAACGGAGCCGATCCACCATGCCCGAGAACCACGCCCTGAGCGAGATGCTCGCCGCGATCACCGCGCCCGACCGCACCTCCGAGGACATCGCCGCGCTGCGCCTGCCCGAGTCCTTCCGGGCCGTGACCGTCCACCGCGAGGACACCGAGATGTTCCGCGGCATGCGGACCGCGGACAAGGACCCGCGCAAGTCGCTGCGCGTCGACGAGGTGCCGGTGCCCGAACTCGGGCCCGGCGAGGCCCTGGTGGCCGTGATGGCCAGCTCGGTCAACTACAACACCGTGTGGACGTCGATCTTCGAGCCGCTGCCCACCTTCGGCTTCCTGGAGCGTTACGGGCGCACTTCGCCGCTCGCCAAGCGGCACGATCTGCCGTACCACATCATCGGCTCCGACCTGGCGGGCGTCGTCCTGCGCACCGGCCCCGGCGTGAACGCCTGGCAGCCGGGTGACGAGGTGGTGGCGCACTGTCTGTCGGTGGAGCTGGAGAGCGCCGACGGTCACAACGACACCATGCTCGACCCCGAGCAGCGCATCTGGGGGTTCGAGACGAACTTCGGTGGTCTGGCCGAGATCGCGCTGGTCAAGTCGAACCAGCTGATGCCCAAGCCGGGTCACCTCAGCTGGGAGGAGGCCGCCGCCCCCGGCCTGGTGAACTCCACCGCCTACCGTCAGCTGGTCTCGCGCAACGGTGCCGGGATGAAGCAGGGCGACAACGTGCTCATCTGGGGCGCCAGCGGCGGGCTGGGCTCGTACGCCACCCAGTACGCGCTCGCCGGCGGCGCCACCCCCGTCTGTGTCGTCTCCAGTGAGCAGAAGGCGGAGATCTGCCGGGCGATGGGTGCCGAGGCGATCATCGACCGCTCCGCGGAGGACTACCGGTTCTGGAAGGACGAGCACACCCAGGACCCCAAGGAGTGGAAGCGCTTCGGCAAGCGCATCCGCGAACTGACCGGCGGCGAGGACATCGACATCGTCTTCGAACACCCCGGCCGTGAGACCTTCGGCGCCTCCGTCTACGTCACCCGCAAGGGCGGCACCATCACCACCTGCGCCTCCACCTCCGGCTACATGCACCAGTACGACAACCGCTACCTGTGGATGAACCTCAAGCGCATCGTGGGCACGCACTTCGCCAACTACCGCGAGGCGTGGGAGGCCAACCGCCTCATCGCCAAGGGGAAGATCCACCCCACCCTGTCGAAGACCTACACCCTCGAAGAGACGGGCCAGGCCACCTACGACGTCCACCGCAACCTCCACCAGGGCAAGGTCGGTGTGCTCGCGCTCGCGCCCGGCGAGGGCCTCGGCGTGCGCGACGAGGAGATGCGCGCGAAGCACCTCGACGCCATCAACCGCTTCCGCGACATCTGAGGGCAGGGCTCGAAGCCATATGAGTGAGCGTCAGAAGGATCGTCCGTGGCTGATGCGGACCTACGCCGGACATTCGACCGCCGAGGCGTCCAATGAGCTGTACCGGCGCAATCTGGCCAAGGGTCAGACCGGACTGTCGGTCGCGTTCGACCTCCCGACGCAGACCGGTTACGACCCCGACCACGTCCTCGCCCGCGGCGAGGTGGGCCGGGTCGGGGTCCCCGTCTCCCACCTGGGCGACATGCGCCGGCTGTTCCAGGACATCCCGCTGGAGCGCATGAACACCTCGATGACCATCAACGCCACGGCCATGTGGCTGCTGGCGCTCTACCAGGTGGTCGCCGAGGAGCAGGGCGCGGACATCACCAGGCTCCAGGGGACGACGCAGAACGACATCGTCAAGGAGTACCTGTCGCGCGGGACCCACGTGTTCCCGCCGGGTCCGTCCCTGCGGCTGACCACCGACATGATCACGTACACGGTGGCGCACATCCCCAAGTGGAACCCGATCAACATCTGCAGCTACCACCTCCAGGAGGCCGGGGCCACCCCGGTCCAGGAGATCTCGTACGCGATGTGCACGGCGATCGCCGTCCTCGACGCCGTGCGCGACTCCGGCCAGGTGCCGGAGGAGAAGTTCGGCGACGTGGTGGCGCGCATCTCCTTCTTCGTGAACGCCGGGGTGCGGTTCATCGAGGAGATGTGCAAGATGCGCGCCTTCGGGCGGATCTGGGAGAAGATCACCAGCGAGCGGTACGGCATCACCGACGCCAATCAGCGCCGCTTCCGCTACGGCGTCCAGGTCAACTCGCTGGGGCTGACCGAGGCCCAGCCGGAGAACAACGTCCAGCGGATCGTGCTGGAGATGCTGGCCGTCACCCTCTCCAAGGACGCCCGCGCCCGCGCCGTCCAGCTGCCCGCCTGGAACGAGGCGCTGGGGCTGCCCCGCCCCTGGGACCAGCAGTGGTCCCTGCGCATCCAGCAGGTCCTCGCCCACGAGAGCGACCTACTGGAGTACGACGACATCTTCGCCGGCTCGCACGTCATCGAGGCGAAGGTGACGGCCCTGGTGGAGCAGTGCCTGGCCGAGATCGACCGCATCCAGGCGATGGGCGGCGCCATGGCCGCGGTGGAGTCGGGCTACCTCAAGTCGCAGCTGGTCGCCTCGCACGCCGAGCGCAGGGCCCGGATCGAGGCCGGCGAGGAGAAGATCGTCGGCGTCAACTGCTACGAGTCCACCGAGCCCAACCCGCTCACCGCGGACCTCGACACGGCCATCATGACGGTCGACCCGTCCATCGAGGCCACCGTGGTCGCCGCGCTCCACCGGTGGCGGGACAACCGCGACGAGGGGCGCGCCCAGGAGGCGCTGGCCGCGCTCAAGGCGGCCGCGGCGGGCAGCACGAACCTGATGGCCGCCACCCTGGAGTGCGCCCGCGCCGGGGTGACCACCGGGGAGTGGTCCTGGGCGCTGCGCGATGTGTTCGGCGAGTTCCGGGCGCCCACCGGCGTCGGGGGCTCCCCGGTGGCCGTGACCGCCGAGGCCGGCACCCCCCTCGCCGAGGTGCGCGCCAAGGCCGCCAGGACCGCCGCCGAGCTGGGCTGCGGCCGGCTGCGGCTGCTGGTCGGCAAGCCGGGCCTGGACGGGCACAGCAACGGCGCCGAGCAGATCGCCGTACGGGCCAGGGACGCCGGCTTCGAGGTGGTCTACCAGGGCATCCGGCTCACCCCGGAGCAGATCGTCTCGGCTGCCGTGGCCGAGGACGTGCACTGCGTGGGGCTGTCGATCCTCTCCGGCTCGCACGCCGAGCTGGTGCCGGACGTGCTGGAGCGGCTGCGCCGCGCGGGCGCGCCCGACATGCCGGTCATCGTCGGTGGCATCATCCCGTCCGCCGACGCCGAGGTGCTGCGCGCGGCCGGGGTGGCCGCCGTGTTCACCCCGAAGGACTTCGGCATCACGGAGATCATCGGTCGTATCGTCGATGAGATCCGCACAGCGAACAAGCTCAACCCCCTCGAAAGCTCGGAGGTCCCCGCATGACGACCGTCAACCGTCTCCGCCCGCGCCGTTCCTGTCTGGCGGTCCCCGGCTCCAATCCGCGTTTCCTGGAGAAGGCCCAGCAGCTCCCGGCCGACCAGGTCTTCCTGGACCTGGAGGACGCGTGCGCGCCGCTGGCCAAGCCGGAGGCACGGCACACCATCGTCAAGTTCCTCAACGAGGGCGACTGGGCCGGCAAGACCAGGGTCGTGCGGGTCAACGACTGGACGACGGAGTGGACGTACCGCGACGTCGTCACGGTCGTCGAGGGGGCGGGCCCCAACCTGGACTGCATCATGCTGCCGAAGGTGCAGAACGCCGAGCAGGTCGTGGCGCTGGACCTGCTGCTGACCCAGATCGAGAAGACGATGGGCTTCGAGGTCGGCCGGATCGGCATCGAGGCGCAGATCGAGAACGCCCAGGGGCTCAACAACGTCAACGCGATCGCCCAGGCGTCCCCGCGCATCGAGACCATCATCTTCGGCCCGGCGGACTTCATGGCGTCCATCAACATGAAGTCGCTGGTCGTCGGCGAGCAGCCGCCCGGTTACCCGGCCGACGCGTACCACTACATCCTGATGAAGATCCTGATGGCGGCCCGCGCCAACGACCTCCAGGCGATCGACGGCCCGTACCTCCAGATCAAGAACGTGGACGGCTTCCGCGCGGTGGCCGGCCGCGCCGCCGCGCTCGGCTTCGACGGCAAGTGGGTGCTGCACCCCGGCCAGGTCGAGGCGGCCAACGAGGTCTTCTCCCCCTCCCAGGAGGACTTCGACCACGCCGAGCTGATCCTGGACGCGTACGAGTACTACACGTCCGAGGCGGGCGGCAAGAAGGGCTCCGCGATGCTCGGTGACGAGATGATCGACGAGGCCAGCCGCAAGATGGCGCTCGTCATCTCCGGCAAGGGCCGCGCCGCCGGCATGACCCGTACCTCCCAGTTCGAAGCCCCGGAGGCCTGAGCACCATGCAGTTCGGCCGCACCTATGAGGAGTTCGAGGTCGGTGCCGTTTACAAGCACTGGCCCGGAAAGACGGTCACCGAGTACGACGACCATCTCTTCTGCCTTCTCACCATGAATCACCATCCGCTCCACATGGACAGCAACTACGCGGAGCAGACCACCGATTTCGGGAAGAACGTGGTGGTCGGCAACTACGTCTACTCGCTCCTCCTGGGCATGTCCGTGCCGGATGTGTCGGGAAAGGCCATCGCCAATCTGGAAATCGAGTCGCTGCGCCACGTGGCGCCGACCTTCCACGGCGACACCCTCTACGGCGAGACCACCGTGCTCGACAAGACACCCTCGAAGTCCAAGAGCGACCGCGGGATCGTGTACGTCGAGACCCGGGGCTACAAGCAGGACGGCACCGTCGTCTGCGTCTTCCGGCGCAAGGTGATGGTGCCCACCGCCACGTACATCGAGGAGCGCGGTGGCGAGCAGCCGGGCCGCCCCGAGCCGAAGGCACAGGTGAAGTGAGATGAGCCGCCTCGCGCAGACCCACGGGCTGACGGATGTGCAGCGGGAGATCCTGGCCACCGTCAGGGACTTCGTCGACAAGGAGATCCTGCCGGTCGCCACGGAGCTGGAGCACCGGGACGAGTACCCCACGCGGATCGTCGAGGGCCTCAAGGAACTCGGCCTGTTCGGGCTGATGATTCCGGAGGAGTACGGCGGGCTGGGCGAGTCCCTGCTCACGTACGCCCTGTGCGTGGAGGAGATAGCCCGCGGCTGGATGAGCGTCTCGGGCATCATCAACACCCACTTCATCGTCGCCTACATGCTCAAGCAGCACGGCACCCAGGAGCAGCGCGAGCACTTCCTGCCGCGCATGGCCGCCGGCGAGGTGCGGGGCGCCTTCTCGATGTCGGAGCCGGGGCTGGGTTCGGATGTGTCGGCCATCACCTCCAAGGGGGTCCGGGACGGCGACGACTACGTGCTGACCGGGCAGAAGATGTGGCTGACCAACGGCGGCACCTCCACCCTGGTGGCGGTGCTGTGCCGGACCGACGAGGGCCATCCGGAGGGCACCCCTCCGCACAAGTCGATGACCACCTTCCTGGTCGAGAAGGAGCCCGGGTTCGGCGAGGTCAAGCCGGGGCTCACCATCCCCGGCAAGATCGAGAAGATGGGCTACAAGGGGGTCGACACCACCGAGCTCATCATGGACGGGCTGCGGGTGCCGGCCGACCGGGTGCTCGGCGGGCGCACCGGACGTGGCTTCTACCACATGATGGACGGGGTCGAGGTCGGCCGGGTGAATGTCGCGGCCCGGGGCTGCGGCGTCGCGCAACGCGCCTTTGAGCTGGGCGTTTCCTATGCCCAGCAGCGTTCGACCTTCGGGAAGCCGATCGCCCAGCACCAGGCCGTCCAGTTCAAGCTGGCCGAGATGGCTACCAAGGTGGAAGCCGCGCATGCGATGATGGTCAACGCAGCGCGCAAAAAGGACTCCGGGGAGCGGAACGACCTCGAGGCAGGCATGGCGAAGTATCTCGCCGCCGAGTACTGCAAAGAGGTCGTGGAAGACGCCTTCCGCATCCACGGGGGCTATGGCTTCTCCAAGGAGTACGAGATCGAGCGCCTCTACCGCGAGGCACCGATGCTGCTCATCGGCGAAGGCACCGCTGAGATCCAAAAAATGATCATTGGTCGTCGGCTGCTCGAGGAGTACCGATTGCAGGGGTAATTGTCCCTTTTGGGGCGATTTAATAGAGAAGAACGTCACACCCTGTCATCGACTCCGGGGCTCCGACTGGGCTGCTGGCTTTCCCAGTTGCCACGTGAAACCGATAGCATCCCGGGAAAGCCGCCGTCCCCCATCGCAGAGCGGCATCATTCCGCTACGAAGGTCATCCATGCCCCACAGCCAAACCTCTGCACCACGCGACAGCCTGGTCGGCGTACGCCTTGCGCGCGGAGCATCGCCGTGGCTCCTCCCGACCGTCGCCACCGCGGCCGTCAGTCTGGCCCGGGCCCGCCGCTCGGGCCGCTGGGCCGCCGTCGCCGTGCCCGCCACCGCCCTGGCGGCGGGCATGCTGTGGTTCTTCCGCGACCCCGAGCGAGAGATCGCCCCGGGTCGGGTGATCTCGCCGGCCGACGGTGTGGTGCAGAGCATCATGCCGTGGAAGGACGGGCGCACCCGGGTCGCGATCTTCATGAGCCCGCTCAATGTTCATGTCAACCGCGCCCCGCTCGCGGGCACGGTGACCTCGGTCGAGCACATCCCCGGTGGGTTCATTCCGGCTTTCAACAAGGAAAGCGAGAACAACGAGCGGGTCGTCTGGCACTTCGACACCGAGCTCGGCGACATCGAGATGGTCCAGATCGCCGGTGCCGTGGCCCGGCGCATCGTGCCGTACGTGCCGCAGGGCACCAAGGTGGAGCAGGGTGAGCGGATCGGCCTGATCCGCTTCGGTTCCCGCGTGGACGTCTACCTCCCCGAGGGTGTGGAGATCGCGGTCGAGGTCGGGCAGGCCACGGTGGCGGGGGTGACTCGCCTTGACCGTGATTGATCCGGAGCAGCAGGCAACCGCTCCGGCCACCTGGGTGCCGGAGGTCGTCGAGGAGGTCGAGGGCGACGACATGCCGCTGTCGACGCGGCTGTCGATAGCGGACACCCTCACCCTCGGCAACGCCACCTGCGGCTTCATGGCGGTGTACTTCACCACCACCGGAGTGCTCATCCCGCACCTCACGGGCAGCGAGGACGGCGGCATGGCGCGGCACAGCGCCGCGACCGCCGTCATCCTCATGCTCTGCGCGGCGGTGTTCGACCTCTTCGACGGGCTGGTGGCGCGCAAGCTGCGCAGCTCCGCGATGGGTGCCGAGCTGGACAACCTCTCGGACCTGATCAGCTTCGGGCTGGCCCCGGCGTACTTCGTCGTGGTCTGGGGGATGGTCGCGGCGGACGCGCACGAGCGGGTCTCGGCGCTGGCGGCGATCGTGGTGCTGCTCGCGGTGGTGCTGAGACTCGCGAGATTCTCCTGCGTGGCCATGAAGGACGGCATGTTCCAGGGCATGCCGAGCCCCTTCGGCGCGCTCACGGTCATCTCGATCGTGCTGCTGGAGCTGCCCTTCGTCCCGACGCTGCTGGCGATCATCGGGGTGGCGTGGCTGATGGTGAGCCGGGTCGAGTACCCCAAGCCGCGGGGCGTCCTCGCGGTGGCGATGCTCAGCTGGATCGTCTCGGCGATGGGGCTGCTGGCGGCGTGGGCCTTCGACGCGCCCGGCGGGCAGCTGCTGCTGCAGACGGGCTGTGCGCTCCAGGTGGTGCTGGGCGCGGTGATCCCGCTGTTCGCGACGGCACGGCGGGTGAACGCGTTCCGGGACAACCGGCGGGAGGCGCGCGCGGCGCAGCTGCCGTAGCGCGCGGCGCGTCCGCGGGTGATCGAACCAGGATCGAAGCAGTGGGGCCCCGAGCCATCAGGCT
>NZ_JBPQTV010000125.1:0-17194 GCF_051386515.1 Streptomyces sp. URMC 123
AGCTGGTCACGCCCCCCATTCTGCCGGACCGGCGGGCGGGTACGGGCGCGGGTGCCGTCACGAGGTCTCTCCGAGGCCGAGGGTGGTGGTGAAGCGGGCCGGGTCGAGCAGCGCGGTGCGGCCGATGCCGGCCGCGGCGCGGTCGATGCCCCGGAGGTAGTTGCCGCGGGCGGCCTGCGCCACGAGCCGGTCGAGGGTGTGCCAGCCGGCGAACGCGGTGGCCCGGCGCGCCAGGTCCGGGTCGGCGTCGGGGCGGGTGTGCCGGTAGCCGGCCCAGAACGCCTCGATGACCGGGCGCAGCCGCAGCAGGTTGTCCCGGCCCCGGGCGAGCACCGTCTCGCGGCTCATGCCCGCCTCGGCGAGGGCGTCGGCGTCCCGGTCGCCGCGGCTCGCGACGATGTCGAGGACCGAGCGGTGCAGCCACTCGCCCGCGAAGCCACCGATGTCGCGGGCGGCGTCGGCGAGCCGGAACTCCTCCCAGTCGGCGACCAGCAGGCGCTCCCGCCCGGCCTCCCCCACGAGCAGGAACTGGTCCATGCGCAGATCGCAGTGGGCGGGGACCTTCGGGGCCCGCCGCTCGGCGTCGAGCAGCGCCGCCACGGCCTCCATCAGCGGCTCGTCGCCCTGCATCAGCCGCCAGGTCTCCAGTTCGGCGCTGCTGGACTCCTCGTACATCTCCAGCGGCAGCGCCTCGAACAGGTCGAGGGAGGGGAACGGCGGGGGCACGCGGTCGAGTTCCGGGCCCCGGTCGGCGGCCGCGGCGGGCGCGTCGTCGCCCCGGTCGGCGGGCCCGGCGGGCTCGCTGCCGACCCGGGTGCCGTGCAGCAGGCCGAGCGCCTCCCCGGCCGTGCGCGCCAGTTCTGGAGTGAACTCGCGGTCCAGCATCAGTTCTATGCCGCTGCGCGCCCCTTCGAGGTAGTCGAACGCCAGCAGTCCCGCGTCCTCGTCGCTGCCGAGCAGCCGGGGGCCGCGCAGGGTGCCGGCCGGCGCGGCGGCGACCGTGTGCTCGAAGGCGAGGGTGCGGCGCATGCGGCGCCGTACGTCGTCCGCCGGCCCGGTGAGCCGCTTGACGAAGACGGGCGCGCCGGAGCGGGTGGTGCCGGCCCAGGTGTCGTTGCGGCCCGGCAGCGCGGTGAGGGTCGAGCGGTCGAAGGGGCCGAGGCCCAGCCGCTCCAGCAGGGCCTCGACCTCCGGCGCGGCGGCCAGCTCGACGGGCCGGAAGCGCAGCAGCGTCGGCGAGCCGGGGGCCGTGCCGCCCGGGGCCTCGGCCGGGTCCTTCACGGGGTCCTCGCCCGGGATCTCCACGGCGGATTCTGCCGGGGCTTCGGCGGGGGCGGACGTGCGGGTCATGGGGTCACCTCGGACGTGGCGGGGGCCGGGGCCCCGTGGGGGTCGGCCGTCTCACCGACGAGAACGCCGGTGAACGGGGGCACGGTGAACACCTCCGCGCAGGTGCGCGCGACGGCGGTGGGCGACAGGTCCGCCACCGCGTCGGCGAACGCGGCCGCGCGGCCGGAGTCCAGCCCGAGCAGTTCCCAGGCGGCGACCATGTCGGCCAGCTCTCCCTGGGTCTCGAACGCGGAGTACAGCTGTCCGCCGCAGTACCGCTGGGCGGCCCGCACCTCGGCGTCGGTGGGCGGCACCTCGCCCAGGCGCCGGATCTCGCGGCGTACGAGGGCGGCTGCCGCGACGGCGCCCGCGCGGGGCAGGTCGGCGGTCACAAAGATCCGGGGAGCGCCGTAGCGGCTGTCGCGGCCGGCGAAGACCGGGAAGCCGAGGGGCGCCTCGGGCGTGGTCAGTACGGTGAGCCGGGCGTGCGGATGGCCGCTGCCGAGCACACCGGCCGCGAGATAGCGGACCGCGAGGTCCTCGACCGCGGGCCGGGCGGCGAGCGCCGGCTCGTGCGCCGTCCACACCAGCCGCGGCGGGCCGGGCAGGCGCAGCCGTGTCAGGCCCTCCCGGGCGGCAGGGCGGCTCGCCGGGCCGGGCGACCCGGCGCCGGCCCCCTGGCCGGTCCGCACGGGGCCGGCCGTCTCCTGCCCGGGGCGGGGCGCCGCCAGGGCGTCCAGGGCGCCGCGGGCCGCCGCGTCCGGGTCGAGGTCCCCGACCACGGCGAACAGGCCGCCACCGGCCCAGGGCGGGCACCGGCCGGCCCAGTGGGCGACGGCCTCGGCGGGCAGCGCGTCGGCGAGCGGCGGCACCGAGGGGCCGCCGCCCGCCAGGAGGTGCGGCAGCAGATGGTCGAGCAGCCCGTCCAGGGTGCGCCGCCGGGCCCGCAGGGCGGCGCCGGCCCGGGGCGCGGCACGCCGCAGTTCGTCCTCGCGCAGCGGAGCACAGGCCAGTTCGGCGAGGAGCGCGGCACGGCCGGAGGGCGCCGGGGAGACCAGCCGGCCGTCCAGGTGGACCCGGCCACCGACCACGGTCACCGTACGGTCGCCGTCGAGCGCCGGGTGGGCGGCCCATCGCGCGCTCAGCACCTCGGCGAAGAGAAACGCTTCCGCGGGCGCGGTGCCCGGCCGCAGCGGAAGCCGCAGCCGCACCTCGCACAGGGGCGCGCGGCCGTCCCGTACGGCCACCACCCGGTGCGCCGCGGGCCCCGCCTCGCCGCCGGCCCAGCCCTCGAACCGCAGACCGGTCCGGGGCCCCGGGCGGGGCGCGCCCTGCCGTACGGCGCCCGCGGGCGGCCGGCCCGCCGCACCCGCGGTGGCCTCCGACCGTACGGCGGCACGCGCGGCGGCCTCCGGCCGCTCCCCCGTGCCGACCACCGTACGGGCGCCCGTGTCGGCCCCCGTACGGTCTCCGGAGCCGGTGTCGGCCCCCGTACGGTCTCCGGCGTCTGCCGCAGTACGGAGAGAGGGCGCCTGCGCCGCGGGCTGCTCGCCCGCAGTACTGATGCCGGGGGCGCTGATGTCAGGGGCGCTGATGGCGGGCCCGCCCTGCGCGGGGGCGCCCTGGGCGGGAGCGGCCCCGCTCGGCGTGGGCTCGGCGGGAGTTCCGGTGCCCGGGCCGCCCTCCGGCCCACCGGCGGGCGTCCCGTCGGTGACAGCGGCGGACACGGCGGTGAGGCCGCCCCGGGCGCTCGCGGACGCGGGGGTCATCACGAGGACGGCACGGCGCGCGGCGAGGAGCCTACGAGCGGCCGCCGCCACCCGCCCGGGCCCCACGGCGCGCACCAGATCCGGCAGCCGGTCATGGAGCTCGGCGCGCCCGTAGAGGACCTCCAGGCGGCCGAGAGCGCGGGCGCGGGCCAGGGGGCCGTGGCCGGTCCGGTGCAGCTCGGCGGCCAGGCGGCCCACCGTGGTGGCCACGACGGCGCCCGGCAGTCCCGCGGCCGCCGCGCGGAGTTGGGTGTCGAGCTCGGCCAGTACGGCGTCCAGTGGGTCGCCCTCGGGGTGCCGCAGGGTGACCACGAAGACGTCCGGGTCGAGGGCGTCGAACGGTCCGAAGAACCCACAGGCCGCGTCGGCGATCCGGGCGGCGGGCGAGCGCCGCCCGGCGTCCGTGAGCAGTCGGGCCAGCACCAGATGGGCGAGGTAGCCCTCGGGGTCGGCGGTGGGGTCCGGCAGGCGGTGGCCGACCGCCACGGCGCCCTCACCGCCCGTCGCGCGGCCCGCCGTGCGGAACCGCACCCGGTCCTCGTCGGGCTCCGGCTCGGCCAGGGCCGGCCGGGCGGCCACGGCGCGCGGGGCGATGTCACCGAAGTGCCGGGTGACCAGCCGGGCGACGCGTTCGGGGTCGCCGCCGCCGGAAACAGTCAGTACGGCGTTGCCCGGCGCGTAGTGCTCCCGGAAGAACGCCTCGCAGTCGGCGACCGTCACACCGGCCAGGGCACGGGTGTCCCCGTAGCCGTCATGGGCGTTCGGGAACGTGTTGAAGAGCACGTCGGGCAGCAGCGGCCACGGGAACCCGCCGAGCGGCGCCTCGTGCACCGCCTCCTGAATCTCCCGCTCCACCCCGGCCAGTTGCTCCGCCAGGCCCCGCTCGGTGAACCGGGGCGCCCGCATCCGGTCGGCCTCGGCGAAGAGCGCCCGCTCCAGCAGATGCGCCGGGACGGTGTGGAAGTAGTCCGTGTAGTCCTGGTGGGTGGTCCCGCTGGCCTGTCCGCCGGCGGCCAGTACCTCCGCGAGGTACCCCCGGTCGGGAAAGTGCTCACTGCCCTCGAACATCAGGTGCTCGAAGAGGTGGGCGAAGCCGGCGCGCCCCGGCGGCTCGGAGCGGAAGCCGACGCCGTAGTGCACGGCGACGGAGGCGATCGGCCCCGCCGGGGTGGGGTCGAGCACCACCCGGAGGCCGTTGTCGAGGGTCAGCCGGGCGATCACCGGGCGCCGCCCTCGACGAGACGGGCGGCGAGCGCGGCGTAGAGGGCCGCGGTCCGCTCCCCGCCGGTGGTGTAGGCCAGCGTGTCGTGGGCGTGCAGGACCACCCGCAGGGCCGCCCAGCGGTGCCACTGGTCGCCGAGCCCCCGGCCGTAGCCGTCGGCCAGCGCGTCGAGGAGCCGCTGCCAGGCACCGCCGCCCTGCTGACCGCCGTACGCCCAGCGCATCTCGACCAGTTCGCCGACGATCCAGCCCAGGTCGTACTGCCAGGGGGCGAGGCAGAGGTCCTCGCCGGTCAGCAGGGCGGCGGTGCCGGAGCGGGGGGCCGGCACCAGGGAGCCGAGGCCGGGCGCGCCATGGGAGAGCACGGCCGGCTCCGCCTCGCTCCGTACGGCGAGCGCCTCCGCGCACCAGGCGCGCAGGGCATGTTGGGCGACGGCGCTCATGCGGGCGCCGAGCAGTTCGGCGGCGGACACGGCGGGGACACCGCTCCCGGCCGGGCTGTGGGCGGGGGCGGGGGCGGCGCCCGCGGCCGAGCCCCGGGCGGGGGCGGCACTGTCGGCCGAGTCGCCCGTCAGCCACGCGTGCAGCCGCTCCAGCCCGCGTGCGGGCCGCAGGACGCCCGAAGGGACGGGCGAGCCCCCGGCGGGCGGCACGGGGGTGGCGTGCAGGGCGGCCAGGAGGGCGCCCACGCCCCGCAGGGCGCGCTCCAGGGCGGCGGCGCCGCCGGGTACGGCGTCGGGCCCGCCGAGCAGCAGATAGTGCGCGGCGGACTCCCGGTCCCCGGCGCGGTAGCGGCGGACGCCAGGGGACGCGGCGGTCTCCTGCCCCATGACCAGCCGCGCACCGTACTGTTCGCCGATCGCCGCACAGGCCGTGCGCAGCGCCTCCGAGGAGGGGCGGAACGGAGAGGGTGCGGCGGGCCCGGCGGCACGCAGCCAGAGGAACCCGTCCTCGGTGGCCCGCACCTCGGTCGTCAACAGTCCTGTGCCATAGGCGGTGACGACATCCGTACGGGGCTCGGCGGGCGTACGGGATGCGGCGGGCGTACGAGGCGTGGCGGGCGTGCCGGCGGTGGAGCGGGTGGTCATGGGCGCGGGCCCTCCGTGCCCTGCCCCACGGCGCCCCGGGCCGTCGCACCCCGACCGTCCGGAGCCCGACCGCCCGCGGTCGGCGCGGCAGCCGCGGTCGGCGCGGCGGCGGCAGCCGCGGCCATCTCCCTGCGGCGGCGCTCCAGCCGCGTCAGCAGATCGGGCAGCATGCCGGGGGCCCAGCTGTCCATGCGGCCGGTGGTCTGGCTGAGGCCGGGCACGGGCGGCAGCACGACCACGTTCGGCCGCGCCTCCAGCGCGGCGACGTGCATGCGGTAGGCGGGGCTCTGCGCGCCGCCGGGCGGCAGCGCTGGGGCCACGCCCACCGGCGCGGCGGTGCACTGCGCGGCGAGCAGCGCGGGGCTGTCCGCGAGCCCCTGGGCGAGGCGCCCGGTGAAGTGGAGGGTGGCCGGATAGATGACAACGGCCTCCGCCCACTCGGCGAGTTCGACATGGCGCGCGGCCACGGCCGGCTCGTCCGGCCAGCTGTCGCTCAGCGCGGCGCGGCCCGCGATCCCGGTGACGGCCTGAAGCGTGACGAAACGTTCCGCGCTGCGGGTCAGTACGACCTGGATCTCCAGGTCCGGGTGGGTCGCGCGCAGCCAGCCCACCCAGCTCGGCAGGTCCACGGCGGAGGCGGAGCCCGTACCCACCAGCAGCAGCCGGCGGACCCGCAGCAGCGGCGCGGGCCGCGATCCGCCGCCCATGGCCTGCTCGTCCGCGACCGGCTGGCCCGCGGCGAGCTCGTCCTTCGCCGGCGCGGCCTTCGCCGGCACGGCACCGGCACCCACCCGCTCGCCGGCGCGGCCGTCCGCCCCGCCCCGCGTCTCCCCGTTCGTCATCGCCCGCGCCTCACCAGTCGTTGCCGGTGAAGAGGGACTCCAGGTCCCCCAGGACGGCCCGCGGCCCGTGGTGCATGGCGACGCCGGCACAGTTGAGCACCACCTCGTCGACGCCCGCGTCGTGGAACGCCGCGACCCCCGCGCCGATCTCCGCGGTGTCGCCGGCGAGCAGCCCGCCGAGGCCGAGCATGCTGCGGGCGATGTCCTCGTGGTCGGCGGAGTCGAGCTCGACGCCGGCACGGCGGAGCATGTCGCGGTAGTGCGGGCCCTCGAAGTGCCCCGAGCTGCCCTGGGCGAGGATCGCGACCGGGTCGCGGCCGTCGCCGGCCAGGGCGGTGCCCACGAAGGTGACGATGCGCGGCATCGGCCGTCCCGCCGCCTCGGCGCCCTCGCGCAGCGCGGGCACCAGGACGTCCCGGACGTAGCCGGGCGGGGTCAGCCAGGTGATCGCGACATCGGCGATCTCGCCGGCCAGCCGGGCCATGCCGGGCCGCAGTACTCCCAGCCCGAGCGTCACCGGCGGCGCGGGCACCTTGGGCAGCCCACCGGTGTACGAGTAGTAGGTGCCGCGCTGCTCGACCTCCTCGCCGGCCAGCAGGGCGCGCACCAGCGTGAGGTACTCGCGCGCCGCCGTCAGAGGACTGGCGTAGGGCGCGCCCATGGTCATGGCCTGGAAGGAGCGCGCGCCGGGGCCGAATCCGGCGACGACCGGGTGCCCGGAGGAGACGGCCAGCGTACGGGCCTCCAGCGCGGCCAGTACGGGGTGGCGCAGGGGCATGAGGGAGACGCCGATGCCGAAGGGGACCCGCATCCCCATGCCGCTCAGCTGGGTGAAGATCTGGTGCTGCTCGACGGCCACCCCCTGGCCCTGCCAGAGGGCATGGGCCCCGCGCCACTGGACGAAGGCGGCGAAGGGCGCCGCCTGTTCGGCCCGTGCGGGCACGAACGGCATGAGGACTGAGACATGACGACTCAACGCTGGTACTCCGGTCGTGATGACGCGGCCATGATCGTGGCGTTCGGGGGCGACGACCCGGGGCACGAATGACGCACAATGGGCGGGGTTCGGCGGAGCCCACCGCCGTCGGGCACGGGCTCCGTGACCCGCGCGGTCCCGCCGGGCCCTACGCGGGCGGTCCTGGGCGCATGCGCCGCGCCCAGGACCGTCTCATATGCGGATCAGCGAGATCAGCAGCTGTGCTTGGCGGTGAGCGAAACGCTCGCCACGGAGAACTTGGTGTAGACGATGGTGGCCGTCGGGGTGGCCGCCGGGGCGTCGACGGTGCCCTCGATGTTCAGCTCCGACGCCTCGGCGTAGGCCTCGAAACCGCCGACGAGCTCCATGATCTCGAGGTCCTGGTTCTTCTGCATGTGGTGCTCCTCCATTGGTAAAGGAATTCACCGTCGAGCGGCATGCGTGAATGACCCGCATTCACGCATGCGGCAATGGAGACATTGCTTTTCGCTCGGGGTGGTACGCGAATTCCGGGCCTGCGGCCCGTGGTCCGCGGCGCCCTTCGGCACAGTCAGATTCTCGACCGTCGGTCGAGTCCCCGGCTATTGGCCTTTGGGGAGGTGTCCCGGAGGACAGTGTCCCTCGGGACAGATGAGCTCGTGGTGCAGGTTCACCACCAGGGCGACCTCCAGGCGGGAGGCCACTCCGAGCTTTTCTACGATGCTCGCCACGTGCGCCTTGACGGTCCGCTCGGTGATGCCGAGCCGTCGGGCGATGACGCGGTTCGGCAGTGCCGCGCCGACCAGGAGCAGGACTTCGCGCTCCCGGTCCGTCAGCTTCGCCACCCCCGTGGCGTCGAAGGCGAAGGTGTTCAGCTCTCCGCAGCGACACCCCGCCGGCGTGATCGTGGCGCTCAAAGGCTGGTCAGGCCCGGCCGCCACACCCGTTTCACGGGCACAGACAATCCCCACAGTGGTTCACAACCTTCCCCGTTTGATCCACTACGACGAGGACACTAGGCGAAGGCTTTGCGTGAGTCTAGTTGACAGATGGCGGGCCTCTACGCTAGCCCCGGCGCGCTCGCGCACACCGTACGGGCCGTCCCGCGGAGACCGGGCGCGGTCGCCCAACTCCGCGCGGTTGACCGGCGGTCAGGCCGTCTCGGACGCGTGCTCGTACACCGAGACATGGCGCAGGCTGCGCGCGGTGTACGGCTGCTTCGTCCAGTCCTCCCAGCGGTCGACGAGCCGCAGCCCGGCGAGCTCGGCCAGCAGGTCGATCTCGAACGGGAAGGCGTAGCGCAGCACGTGCTGCCGGGTCTCGGGCCGCCCGCCGTCGATGATCGTGTGCGTGCCGAGCATCAGCTGCTGCGAGCGGTCGACCGCGAGGGTGTCCAGCATGATGGCGCCCTCGTCGAGGTGGCGCATGGAGAGCTCCGGCTTCTCCAGGCAGTGGTACGGCGCCGGGTCGAACGCCTCCAGGACGAACCGGCCGCCGGGGGCGAGCTGTTCGCGCACCAGCCGCAGGCAGCCGAGCTGCTGTTCCTTGGTGACGGCCACGAAGAAGGTGTTGAGCACCAGGGTGACGACATCGAAGGTCAGACCCGTGCCGACCTCGGTGAAGTCGCCCTGCTGCGTGGTGACCAGGCCCTGCTCGTCCCGCTCCTTCAGCTTGGCCAGCATGGCCTCGGAACCGTCGATTCCGTGGACCTGGAAGCCGCGTTCGGCCAGCGGCACGGCGATGCGGCCCGTGCCCACGCCGACCTCCAGCACCCGGCCGTTCGCGGGCGCGAGAGAGGCGATGAACTCGACGGCCTGGGCGGTGTCGAATTCTATGGGGTACATCTGGTCGTAAACGCTGGCGAGCTTCTCGTCGTAATGGGCGTTGTCGAGAGCCATCGATCCTCCGGGAATGGTCGTGTCGCGCCCTCTGTGGACACCGCGAGCACGGTGGTGGATATCGATGACGATGACGCACGGCTCAGCGGCGAGAGCGCACTGATCGTAGCTTCTGAATACGACAATTCATACGGCGGTCGCGCGGACGGTCACGCCTCGCCGGCGGAATCGGGGACCGCCGCGGCGAACGCGCCGCGGGCGAGCCGGCGCAGCAGGGCCGCGGTGGCGTCCCGGCCCGGCAGCGAGCCCGGCCGGCCCAGGTGCGGGGTGGAGTTGAGCAGTCCGAAGACGGCGTGCACCGCCGCGCGCGCCTCGCTCTCCACGAGCGCCGGGTACACCTCGCGCACGACCTCGACCCACAGCTCGACGTACTGCCGCTGGAGCTGGCGCACCAGCTTGCGGTCGCTGTCGCGGAGCCGGTCCAGCTCGCGGTCGTGCAGGGTGATCAGCGAGCGGTCGTCGAGGGCGAACTCGATGTGCCCCTCGACCAGCGCGTCGAGCACCACGTCCGCGGGGCCGTCGGTCCGCTCCACGCACCGCTTGCCGCCCGCCAGCAGCCGGCCGCTGATCCCCACCAGCAGCTCGGCGAGCATCGCGTCCTTGCCGGGGAAGTGGCGGTAGAGGCCCGGCCCGCTGATGCCGACGGCCGCCCCTATCTCATCGACGCCGACGCCGTGGAAGCCGCGCTCGGCGAAGAGCCGGGCGGCCTCCTTGAGGATCTGCTCCCGGCGGGCGGAGGCCGCGGGACGGGCGGCGGCGCCGGTGCCCGGCGCGGCGTTGGTGCTCATGAACATTCATTCTAGACAGATTCGTTAGCGGTCGTTAACCTGAAGGCGTTGGGTTAACGCTCATTAACCGAGCAAGGGGGCTCAGGTCGATGGAGCAGGCACCAGTGCTCACCGGCGCCGCCGATCCGGCGTCCGACGCCTGGCGGGCGAACGAGGCGGCGCACCGCGCCCTGGCGGCCGGGCTGCGGGAGCGGCTCGCGGTGGCACGGCTGGGGGGCGGCGAGGCGGCGCGCGCCCGGCACACCGCCCGGGGCAAGCTGCTGCCGCGGGACCGGGTGGACACCCTGCTCGACCCCGGCTCCCCCTTCCTGGAGCTGGCCCCGCTGGCCGCCGAGGGGATGTACGGCGGGCAGGCGCCGGCGGCCGGGGTGATCGCCGGCATCGGCCGGGTCTCGGGCCGCGAGGTGGTCGTCGTGGCCAATGACGCCACGGTCAAGGGCGGCACGTACTACCCCATGACGGTCAAGAAGCATCTGCGCGCCCAGGAGGTCGCGCTGGAGAACCGGCTGCCGTGCGTCTATCTGGTGGACTCCGGCGGGGCCTTCCTGCCCCTGCAGGACGAGGTGTTCCCGGACCGGGAGCACTTCGGTCGGATCTTCTACAACCAGGCGCGGATGTCGGGGGCCGGCATTCCCCAGATCGCCGCGGTGCTCGGCTCCTGCACGGCCGGCGGGGCGTACGTCCCGGCGATGAGCGACGAGGCCGTGATCGTGCGCGAGCAGGGCACGATCTTCCTGGGCGGGCCGCCGCTGGTGAAGGCCGCCACCGGCGAGGTGGTCACCGCCGAGGAGCTGGGCGGCGGCGACACCCACTCCCGGATCTCGGGCGTCACCGACCACCTCGCGGAGGACGACGCCCACGCGCTGCGCATCGTGCGCACCATCGTCTCCACTCTCCCCGAGCGCGGCCCGCTGCCCTGGTCCGTCGAGCCGGCCGAGGAGCCCGCGGTCGACCCCGCGGGGCTGTACGGCGTGGTCCCGGTCGACTCCCGCACGCCGTACGACGTCCGGGAGGTGATCTCCCGGCTGGTGGACGGCTCGCGGTTCGCCGAGTTCAAGTCCGAGTTCGGCACCACCCTGGTGACCGGCTTCGCCCGCGTCCACGGCCACCCGGTGGGCATCGTCGCCAACAACGGCATCCTGTTCTCCGAGTCCGCCCAGAAGGGCGCCCACTTCATCGAGCTGTGCGACCAGCGCGGCATCCCCCTGCTGTTCCTCCAGAACATCTCGGGCTTCATGGTCGGGAAGGACTACGAGGCGGGGGGCATCGCCAAGCACGGCGCCAAGATGGTGACCGCCGTCGCCTGCGCCCGGGTGCCCAAGCTGACCGTCGTCATCGGCGGCTCGTACGGCGCGGGCAACTACTCGATGTGCGGCCGGGCCTATTCGCCGCGGTTCCTGTGGATGTGGCCCAACGCCAAGATCTCCGTGATGGGCGGCGAGCAGGCCGCGTCCGTGCTGGCCACCGTCAAGCGGGACCAGCTGGAGGCGCGGGGCGAGGAGTGGAGCGCGGAGGACGAGGCCGCCTTCCGCGCCCCGATCCGCGAGCAGTACGAGACCCAGGGGAACGCCTATTACGCCACCGCCCGGCTGTGGGACGACGGCGTGATCGACCCCCTGGAGACCCGCACCGTGCTGGGGCTGGCGCTGACCGCGTGTGCCAACGCGCCGCTGCCCCGGCGAGAGCCGTCCGCGCCGGGCTTCGGCGTCTTCCGGATGTGAGGGGGAAACCGACAGTGTTCGACACCGTACTGGTGGCCAACCGCGGCGAGATCGCGGTCCGGGTCATCCGCACGCTGCGCTCCCTGGGCATCCGCTCGGTCGCGGTGTTCAGCGACGCCGATGCCGACGCCCGCCATGTCCGGGAGGCGGACACGGCCGTGCGCATCGGCCCGACCGCCGCCGCGCGGAGCTATCTCTCGCCCGAGCGGCTGCTGGACGCCGCGGCCCGCACCGGTGCCCAGGCCGTCCACCCCGGCTATGGCTTCCTCGCGGAGAACGCCGCGTTCGCCCGCGCCTGCGCGGACGCCGGGCTGGTCTTCATCGGCCCGCCGGCCGGGGCCATCGAGCTCATGGGCGACAAGATCCGCGCCAAGGAGACGGTGCGCGAGGCCGGGGTGCCGGTGGTGCCCGGCTCCACCGGCAGCGGCCTGAGCGACGCCGAACTCATCGCATCAGCGCGGGAGATCGGCATGCCCGTGCTGCTCAAGCCCTCGGCGGGCGGTGGGGGCAAGGGCATGCGGCTGGTGCGCGCCGAGGAGCGGCTCGCCGAGGAGATCGCGGCCGCGCGCCGGGAGGCCCGCGGGTCCTTCGGTGACGACACGCTCCTGGTGGAGCGCTGGATCGACCGCCCCCGGCACATCGAGATCCAGGTCCTGGCCGACGCCCACGGCACCGTGGTCCACCTCGGGGAGCGGGAGTGCTCCCTCCAGCGCCGCCATCAGAAGATCATCGAGGAGGCGCCCAGCCCGCTGCTGGACGCCGCCACCCGCGAGGCCATGGGGGCCGCCGCCGTGGCCGCCGCCCGCTCCTGCGGGTACGAGGGCGCCGGCACGGTCGAGTTCATCGTCCCGGGCGGCGACCCCGCCGCCCACTACTTCATGGAGATGA
The DNA here is from genome assembly GCF_051386515.1 of Streptomyces sp. URMC 123. Taxonomy (NCBI): domain Bacteria; kingdom Bacillati; phylum Actinomycetota; class Actinomycetes; order Kitasatosporales; family Streptomycetaceae; genus Streptomyces; species Streptomyces sp. URMC 123. The sequence goes on from NZ_JBPQTV010000125.1 coordinate 12,500, forward strand.
ACACCCGGCTCCAGGTCGAGCACCCGGTGACCGAGTTCATCACCGGCCTGGACCTGGTCGAGTGGCAGCTCAGAGTGGCCGCCGGGGAGCGCCTGCCGTTCGGCCAGGGCGACATCTCCCTCGCCGGCCACGCGGTGGAGGCCCGGATCTGCGCGGAGACCGCCCGGGTGGCCCCCGACGGGCAGCGGGTGGACTTCCTGCCCTCCGCGGGCACGGTGCTCGCGCTGCGCGAGCCGTCCGGCGAGGGGGTGCGCACGGACTCCGGCCTGACCGCGGGCAGCGAGGTCGGCACGGCCTACGACCCCATGCTGGCCAAGGTGATCGCCCATGGCCCGGACCGGCCCACGGCCCTGCGCCGGCTGCGCACGGCCCTCGCCGACACCGCGGTCCTCGGCGTGGACACCAACACCGGCTTTCTGCGGCGGCTGCTGGCCCACCCCGCCGTGGTCGCCGGCGATCTGGACACCGGGCTGGTCGACCGGGAGGCGGCGGCGCTCGTGCCGGGCGCCGTGCCGCCGGAGGTGCACGCCGCGGCCGCGCTGCTGCGCCGGGCCGAGCCGGCGCCGGACCCCGGCACCGGCTGGGTCGACCCGTTCTCCGTGCCGTCCGGCTTCCGGCTCGGCGGCGAGCCGGCCTGGACCGTGTGCCCGCTGCGGGTCCCCGGCCGGGAGCCGGTGGAGGTCCGGCTGCGCCCCGCGGCGGACGGCGCCACCGAGGTGCGCATCGGTGACGCGCCGCCGGTCGCCGCCCGGCTGGTCACCGCCGAGGCCGAGCGGGTCACCGTCGCCTGGGACGGGATGACCCACACCTTCTCCGTCGCCCACGGCCCCGACGGGGTCTGGCTGGGCCGGGACGGCGACGGCTGGCACCTGCAGGATCACGACCCGGTGGCCGCGGCCCTGCGCGGCGCGGCCGGCGCCCATGGCGCCGACGCGCTGACCGCGCCCATGCCGGGGACCGTGACCGTCGTCAAGGCGGCGGTCGGGGACGAGGTGAGCGCCGGGCAGAGCCTGCTGGTGGTCGAGGCGATGAAGATGGAGCACGTGATCTCCGCCCCGCACGCCGGGGTGGTCACCGAGCTGGACGCGACGGTCGGCGCCGCGGTCGCCATGGACCAGGTGCTGGCCGTGGTCGCCCCGCACGCCGGGGCCGAGGAGCCCCCCGAGCGGCAGGAGGCACCGTAAATGACCACGCCCGCACCCGCGACCACCCCCACGCCCCACGGCCTGCCCATGGTGGTTCCCGCGGCCGGGCTGCCGCCCCGGGTCCGCATCCACGAGGTGGGCCCCCGCGACGGCCTCCAGAACGAGAAGACCGTCGTCCCCGTGGCCGTGAAGGCCGAGTTCATCCGGCGGCTGGTGGCCGCCGGGCTGACGACCGTGGAGGCCACCAGCTTCGTCCACCCCTCCTGGGTGCCGCAGCTCGCCGACGCCGAACAGCTGATGCCGCTGCTCGACGGCGTGCCCGCCGAGCTGCCCGTGCTGGTGCCCAACCAGCGCGGCCTGGCCCGGGCGCTGGCCCTGGGCGCCCGGCGGATCGCCGTCTTCGCCAGCGCCACGGAGTCCTTCGCCCGCGCCAACCTCAACCGGAGCGTGGACGAGGCCCTCGCGATGTTCGCCCCGGTCGTCGAGGAGGCACGCGCCGCCGGCGGCACGGTCCGCGGCTATCTCTCCATGTGCTTCGGCGACCCCTGGGAGGGCGCCGTGCCCGTCGACCAGGTGGTGCGGGTGGGCCGACGGCTGATCGACATGGGCTGCTCCGAGCTGAGCCTGGGCGACACCATCGGCGTGGCCACGCCGGGCCATGTGCGCGAGCTGCTCACGGCGCTCAACGCCGCGGGCGTCCCCACCGAGGCGCTCGCCGTGCACTTCCACGACACCTACGGCCAGGCGCTGGCCAACACCCTCGCGGCGCTCCAGCACGGCGTCACCACCGTCGACGCCTCGGCGGGCGGCCTCGGCGGCTGCCCGTACGCGAAGAGCGCCACCGGGAACCTCGCCACGGAGGACCTCGTGTGGATGCTGCACGGCCTCGGTGTCGAGACCGGAGTCGATCTCGGCCGCCTCGTCGCCACCAGCGTCTGGCTCGCCGACCACCTGGGCCGACCCAGCCCGTCCCGCACCGTCCGTGCCCTCGCCGGCACCACCTCCCACCAGGAGCAGTGACGCCATGACGATCGACCACCGCCTCTCCGACGAGCACGAGGAACTGCGCCGCACGGTCGAGGCGTTCGCCCACGACGTGGTCGCGCCCAAGATCGGCGACTTCTACGAGCGCCATGAGTTCCCGTACGAGATCGTCCGGGAAATGGGCCGCATGGGACTGTTCGGGCTGCCCTTCCCCGAGGAGTACGGCGGGATGGGCGGCGACTATCTGGCGCTCGGCCTGGCGCTGGAGGAGCTGGCCCGGGTGGACTCCTCCGTGGCGATCACCCTGGAGGCGGGGGTGTCGCTGGGCGCGATGCCCGTGTTCCGCTTCGGCACCGAGGAGCAGAAGCGCGCCTGGCTGCCGCGGATGTGCTCGGGCGAGATCCTCGGCGCCTTCGGGCTGACCGAGCCGGACGGCGGCTCCGACGCGGGGGCCACCCGCACCACCGCGCGGCTCGACGAGGCCACGGGCGAGTGGGTGATCAACGGCACCAAGTGCTTCATCACCAACTCCGGCACGGACATCACGGGCATGGTCACCGTCACCGCGGTCACCGGCCGCAAGCCGGACGGCCGCCCCGAGATCTCCGCGATCATCGTCCCGGCGGGCACGCCCGGCTTCTCGGTCGCCGCGCCCTACTCCAAGGTCGGCTGGAACGCGTCCGACACGCGTGAGCTGTCCTTCACCGACTGCCGGGTGCCCGCGGGCAACCTCCTCGGCGAGGAGGGCCGGGGCTACGCGCAGTTCCTCCGGATACTCGACGAGGGACGCATCGCCATCTCCGCCCTGGCGACGGGACTCGCCCAGGGCTGTGTGGACGAGTCGGTGGCCTACGCCCGGACCCGTACGGCCTTCGGCAAGCCGATCGGGGCCAACCAGGCCATCCAGTTCAAGCTGGCGGACATGGAGATGCGGGCCCACACCGCGCGGCTCGCCTGGCGCGACGCGGCCTCGCGGCTGGTGCGCGGCGAGCCCTTCAAGAAGGAGGCGGCGATCGCCAAGCTGTACTCCTCGGAGATCGCGGTCACCAACGCGCGGGAGGCCACGCAGATCCACGGTGGCTACGGCTTCATGAACGAGTATCCGGTGGCCCGGATGTGGCGCGACTCGAAGATCCTGGAGATCGGCGAGGGCACGAGCGAGGTCCAGCGCATGCTCATCGCTCGGGAGCTCGCGCTCCCGACCGACTGACCGGCCCCGAGGGGCCCGGCCCCCGGCCCCTCGGCAGCCGGCCCGCGACCCCGGCCACCGGCCGGCTGGGCGGTTGCGTGGGGCGGCCTTACGGCCAGGGGATCTGGGGCGATCGGTAGTAGTCGATGCCGAGCGCCGTCCAGCGGGGGCCCTGCGCTGCCAGGCGCGTGCGGTAGGACTCCCAGTTCAGCGCCCGTTCCGGGGACCAGCCGAGCTCCGCGATGCCGGGCAGTCGCGGGAACGCCATGTACTCGATGTGGTCACTGGTGGAGATCGTCTCCGACCACAGCGGCGCCTCCACGCCGAGGATCGCCGAGCGCGGCGCGCCCTCGATATACGCCCCGGGGTTCCACTCGTAGGACTGCCGGGCCTCGACATAACCCGCCCAGTCCAGCCCCAGCGGGGTGTCCTTGGTGTACTTCATGTCCAGATAGGAGCGGTTGGCCGGCGAGAGGATCAGCGGCGTGCCGGCCTTGGCAGCCTCCGCCACCTCCTTCTCCTTGCCGGTCAGGCCCCAGTACTGGGCCACCGCCCCCTTGGCCGGCCGCGCGTTGACGAGCTGGTGCCAGCCGATGACCGTCTTGCCGTAGCGGGCGACGGTGCGCTGCGCCCGGTCCATGAACGTGACGTAGTCGGCCGGGCTGGTGGCGTCCGCCTCGTCGCCGCCGATGTGCAGATAGCGCCCGGGGGTCAGCGCGGCGACCTCCCGCACCACGTCGTCCACGAAGTCGTACGTGATCTTCTTGGGCACGCACAGCGAGCTGAAGCCGACCTCGGTGCCGGTGTAGAGCGGCGGGGCGATCCCGTCGCAGTTCAGCGGGGCGTACGAGGCCAGCGCGGCGTTGGTGTGACCCGGCATGTCGATCTCGGGCACGACCTCCAGGTAGCGGCTCGCGGCGTAGCGCACCAGCTCGCGGTACTGCGCCTTGGTGTAGTAGCCGCCGGGCCCGCCGCCCACCTGGGTGGAGCCGCCGTACGTCGCCAGCCGGGGCCAGGAGTCGATGGCGATGCGCCAGCCCTGGTCGTCGGAGAGGTGCAGATGCAGCTTGTTGATCTTGTACAGGGCGAGCTGGTCGATGTACCGCTTGACCTGTTCCACGGTGAAGAAGTGCCGGGCCACGTCGAGCATCGCGCCCCGGTAGGCGTAGCGCGGCGCGTCGACGATCGTGCCGCCGGCGACCCGCCAGGGCCCCGGCTGCGGGGTGTCCTTCTCGACGGCGGCGGGCAGCAGCTGCCGCAGCGTCTGGACCCCGTGGAAGAGACCGGCCGGCTCCCGGGCGCTGATGGTGACCGCGCGGCGCGTCACCACCAACCGGTAGCCCTCACCACCCACCTCGCGCCCCCGCTCCCCCACCA